>CALPRR020000180.1 GCA_943326025.2 Candidatus Kuenenia stuttgartensis
ATAGGGTTGCACATAACGTTTTGGTGCTAGGCGACAGCGGGCTAACAGGTACGGTGCATTTCGCCCGTTGTTGCCTAACACCTGTTACAAGCTGGTGTTTTTACTCCAGTTTATCATGTGTTTCAGATTCTGGTCTTTTAGTTATTATTTTCAACCATTTACTGAATTCGATTAATTCTTCATTGTCAAATTCGTAAATAAAGTTCTTGTCTACTACTTTCTTAAAATATAAATCCAAAATATATTCAAGTTCATTTTTATATTTTCTCAGTTTAAGTTCCGCTTCTTTCGTTTTTGTTGATTTATACAATATTAAGATTGATTCGAATATATAAAAAGATGAGCCAATGTCGTCTGGGAAATTTTTGTCAAACCAATTTACATAACGAAGTCCGCCCGAAATATCACCAATTTGAATGTAAAGAGAAGTCGGAATATATCTTAAACCTCTACCGTCATGATATTGTCCGCCCCAAACTTTTTTGTCCTTTGCCAATTCAGACTTAATTAGTTTGATTTTATTTTTTACTCTTTCTATTTGTTTTGGTGTCATTTCTAAATTTTGAACTGTTACAAATTTATAGTTTGCTTTAATTTATTTAGTTTGTCGTCTCGAAAATTTCAAAAGAAATGAGATTTTAAATTCTTAAAGTTCATTTCAGCCCGAAGCGTGAACTTTAACACTTGCTTGTAACGGTTTCGGGCTTGGCGCCGTGACGACTTTTTAAATAAATCATTGCTCCGAAGATTGAATTTTTTGTTTCCAAATAATCGTTTTTTCGAAGCAAGATTTAAGGCATGGAGCTAAATCCGGGTTATGGGAAGGTTATTTTTTCATTTTGATTTAATTGCGAAAACTGACACGATCTGTGCAAGACCAAGAAAAATAATTAAATAAAGTCCCCAACCAATTGAAGTTGTCATTGCTAAAGCATTTCCAATAAAATTATCATCAGGAGCACTCCAATATTCTTTGAATTCAGTAATTGTAACAAAACCAATATAACAAAAAAGTACACCTGAGATGATTTCAATGTTCTTTGTTAATGACCTTTTTGCAATATTTGATTTTAACTGAATCAATGACCCGATAATATTTATTGAAAATAAAATTGAAAGGAAGATAATAGCAAACAATGTTGTTTCATTTACTCTCGTTGCAAATGAATCTGATAGAAGTTCAATTCCATTTACACCGCCAATTATTGGAAGGTTTACCCAAGGTAAAATAAATGAAATTAATCCAAGACAATTAATTCCCAATATAATTTTTACTCCATTTGGATTACTGATTGAATTTAAATCATCATCTGATTTAGATAAGATTGATTTGAAGTAAAGGGTGACGATTGTCAAGATGACAACTAGATATAATAATTGAGACATAATTTTTGATTTTAAAGTAATTTGTTTAAAAAAATTAGTTTTTTAATTTAAGAACGCGAGCGATGTAATTGTCAATTCCTTTTTGAATTGCAAATTTTGTGT
The DNA here is from genome assembly GCA_943326025.2 of Candidatus Kuenenia stuttgartensis. Classification (GTDB taxonomy): domain Bacteria; phylum Bacteroidota; class Bacteroidia; order Flavobacteriales_D; family Crocinitomicaceae; genus CAIUKX01. The sequence goes on from CALPRR020000180.1 coordinate 1,489, forward strand.
AACTGTCTTTAATTTTTGAATAGTAAGCAAAAGCGGTATTAAAATCTTTCACTTTCTCTGCGCATAATGCCGCTTTGAACAAATACATTGGTGTGGTCAACTCATTTTCAAACATGTGTGCGGCCTCCAAATATTTTTCAAATGCTTTTTTATAATCTTTCATCTCACTGTGACAATCACCTTGTAAACCTAAACACATAGAAGAAATTTCAGCGTTGTTTGTATGAACATTTACCAGTTCTAATAGTGCTTTTGTGAACTCTCCTTTGTCCATGTATTGACGACCTAAAATGAATTGAGCAATTTCTCCATCGCTTGTGCCATTTTGTTTTTTTACAACATTAGTCAACTCCTCAATTGCCAAGTTAGTAGAATCAATTGAAGCAAGCTTTAGACCTAATAAAAATGGTGCATTGGATTTTACCGAATCAGAATTTTCATTAAAAGTAAATGAATTTAAAGAATATTTTTCAAGGCTTTTCAAAAAATCGAGTTCATTTTGAAGAACCATTAATTTAGATTCAAGTTGTTTGATAGTGAATTCAAAAGTTGCAACTTCTTTTTTATAATTTTCCTGATTTGTAAAAATAATTTGATTTAATTCCAATATCTGTTCAACTAATTTAATTTGTTGATTTTTTGAACTATCTAAATCCATTTTTAATTTATCTATTTGCTCATTTTTTGATTGAGAAAAACTTGTGTTAAAAAACAAGCAATAAAGAAAATAGAATAAAAAAAGAACACTCCGATTTAGCGAATTAGACTTTTTTTTCATAAAACTTTAAGATATGTATTAAAAATTAATTGAGGATTTTTGTTTTTCTATTTTCAAATTCTTCTTGAGTAATAACGCCTTCATCCAATAACTTTTTCAAATTTCTCAATTCTTCAATGTTTAGGGATTCAGAATTTTGCTTAGGGTTAATGATTGCTTTTGCACTGAACTTGTTCGAGAATATTGCAAATATCAATTGAATGAATGAAAGTACTAGTAAAATGTACATTCCTGATCCAATTCTAAAACTTTCAGCAATGGCTGTAACCAAAAAATTATCGGATTCTGTCGTCGGATGAATTCTTCCAGTTAACTCCATGAAAACAAGAAAATCAATGATGAGAACTAAAATAGCGAACATCAAATCTAGGTTTTCTGATTTTGCTCCTTTGAAAGAGATTTTCTTGAAAGCAACAATTCCGCTAAAAATGACTAGAAAAATATGCATCAAAACTAATGGAGTAATGTAAATCATATCATCGTCCATTCTACTTGCCATCTCTAAAATACTGACTCCACCAATAATTGGAATTTCGATAAATGGTAAGAACAGCATAATTAAACTTAAAACACTTATCACAAAAGAGACATAAAAAGGAGTGGCGAAAATTTCAATTGTGTTTTTTTGAGAAAAAGAGATGTCATTTTGAATTCGAACAAAATAAAAAATGATTGCTGCTAAGGATAATAATGAATAAAAAACGTATCCTTCCATTGGAAGAAAAGATTGTGAAATACTTGGTAACATAAATTAATGGTTTTTTAGTTTTCTTTAGTCGTATGGCTTTTCAAGATTGCGCCCCGTTTTTTTTGGTATCTGGTCTCCAATTAAATTTTGGATTGAACCTACGACGAGTCCATTTCTCTTTTTATTTTATTGATACTCAAAGTTATCATTTTATTCTAGTTATCGTTTTTCGGTCATCCACTTTCCCATAACGTTCTGGCGCTTGGCGAAGAAGCGGGTTTCGTAGCACTAAACTGTCTGCCAGCACTGAACTTGATACGAAGCACAAAGCTTCATTTAAGCACTGAACCCGCTTTTTTGCCAAACGCCTGTTAGCGGTTCGTTGTTGTTTATTTTTCCATTTGTTCGAGAATAATTTTCAGCCATTCATTTTCATTTGTATACTTTAAATCTTTATCTGGTGAAATGCCTATGCATTCAAAGTCTTCATTGCTTTTGAATATCATTTTCTTTGTTGTGATTGCCACCCAAATATTCAAGTCAGATAATTCTATAGGCATCCAGTCGCCATAAGACACAGCACCTGCTGAATTTTCCCCATATGTTTGAACTTTCTTTGACTTACTTGCTTGTAGAATAAATCCTTCTGCTGTGCTTGCTGTATTCCTGTTAAACATTATTGCAATGTTTAAAGGTGAATTTTTCTCTAATTGAATTGTATCAGTCGAACGTTCTATTGGTGTAAATCGTCCAATATTAGTTTTTAAAAACTCAACATATTTTAATTCATCAATACTATCTTGTTTCGTTTCGGTATATTCATATTTAGTTCTGTCGTAATATGCATAGTTTTCATTGCTAACCCAGACAGAACCATAATAGGGAGCTTCTGTTAAGTTCGTGTCTAGCACGTATGGTAAGATTGATTGAAATGCGTCAAATCCACCACCACCATTATTTCTCAAATCAATAATGAGGTTTTCCTTCGAAGTAATTGTTAGTCGATTTTTTATGATTAAGCTGTCAATTTTGTTTTTAAATGACAAGTCAAAAGATGGAATTTTTAGGTAATTCGTTCGCTCTGAAAGTTGCCTAAAATGCAAATCATTTGTATTAATTGTTGTATTTTGTTCGACTTGTGGTTTTCGGTAAAAAATTAAGTTCCGTCCAATGATCATTGTCGAATCCGTTAAATATAAATTATATATTTTGGGGATTAAATTCTTTCTCCAATAAATACAGCTAAAACTTCCATTTACATTATTTATGAATTCAATTTTTATTTGCCCTTTCTTCCAAGATTTTGAATTGTCATTCTTTATTACTCCAGCCCATTCTCCCGTAGTATTTTTGGTTTGAAAAATGTCGATACTAAAACTTCCGTCTTGAAAATACCAGATACCTTCAAAAGGGAGAGGTTTGTAATTTCTTTTTCGATTTGGCTTTAAGATTTTATTCGGTTTTGGAGCATAGTTGTCTTCATAAGAAATAAAAGAATGTTCGTCACGAAAAAAGGACAAATACAAGGATACTAATCCAATGCAACCTTTTTTAGTTGCAATAGTTTTGGCTTTACTGTTGATGTCTGTTCTAAATAGAAGATATTCATTTAGCCTTTTTTGCTCTATCACTTGATGTTGGTAAGATGCTTGATTGTCTTCAATTTTTTGTTGAAGTAATGTTATGTTTTTGAGGCAATCGCATTCCTGTCCAAATATTTTGGACGAAGTGGTTAAAGTCAATAGAACAATTAAAAAATAATATTTCATCTGTCATTTAGATTTAGTACTCTGCGTTACAATGACCGCTAACGCTTTGCCGCTAACCGAAGGGCGGGACTTTTAGCGCAAAACTTGATATGAAAAACTAATGTTTGATTAACCACAAAACTGTCTTTGGAACACGAAACCCCGCCTTTTGGGTAGGTGCTGTTATAGGGCGTTTTTTTTGTCATTGTGTTTTGGAATATGGTTTAAA
>CALPRR020000181.1 GCA_943326025.2 Candidatus Kuenenia stuttgartensis
ATGGGTGCAGGTGTTGCATTCGCAGAGAAATATGCAGGGACAGATAATGTTGCTTTTGTTTCTATGGGAGATGGAGCTGTTAGACAAGGTGCATTGCACGAGACTTTCAATATGGCGATGAGTTGGAAATTACCAGTTATTTTCATAATTGAGAACAACGGTTATGCGATGGGAACATCTATCGAAAGAACAACAAATGTTCATGATTTATCTAAAATTGGGTTATCTTACGAAATGCCTTCTAAATCAGTAAATGGAATGTCTCCAGAGGCTGTTCATGAAGCAATTGAAGAAGCTTGTGAAAGAGCAAGAAGAGGAGATGGACCAACTTTATTAGACATCAGGACATACAGATATAAAGGACATTCAATGTCAGATCCTCAGAAATATAGAACAAAAGATGAGGTTGCTGAATACATGGAGAAAGATCCAATCGAACATTGTTTGAAAGTGATCAAAGACAATAAATGGTTGTCTGAAAATGAAATTAAAGATATCGAAAGTTGGGTAAAGAAAGAAGTTGAAGAGTCAGTTGAATTTGCTGAAAACTCTCCTTATCCTGAAGCGCACGAATTATACGAAGATGTATATGTAGAGCCAAATTACCCGTTTATTAAAGAATATTAATCAAAGAATTTAAAACAATGGCAGAAATTGTTTACATGCCCAAATTGAGCGACACTATGGTAGAAGGTGTTGTTGCAGGATGGAATAAAAAAGTTGGTGACACTGTTAAAGAAGGAGAAATTTTAGCTGAAATCGAAACAGATAAAGCTACAATGGAATTTGAATCTTTCTATGACGGTGTTCTATTACACATTGGAGTTGAAACAGGTAACGCTGCTCCAGTAAATTCTGTTTTAGCTATTATTGGTCAACCAGGTGAAGATGTTTCTGCTTTATTAGCAAGTGCCGGTGCTCAAGTTGTTGCTGAAACTGCAGCTCCAGTTGCTGAAGAAGTGAAAGCTGCACCAGCAGCAGAGTCAAAACCAACTCCAGCTCCTGTAGTAGAAAATAAACCAGCAGTAGCAGCTCCTGTTTCGAATGCAAACGGACGTGTTTTTGCTTCTCCTTTAGCTAAGAAATTAGCAGAAGAAAAAGGGGTAGATATAAATCAAGTTGCTGGTACGGGTGAAAGTGGTCGTATCGTTAAAAGAGATGTTGATCATTATGTACCTTATGTTCCTGCAGCGGGATCAGGTCAAGTTGTTGCTGTTCAATCAAGTGTTGAATCGTATACAGATGTTCCAAATTCTCAAATGAGAAAAGCAATTGCTAAAACGTTAACAGCTTCTAAATTTTCAGCTCCTCATTTCTATTTAAAAATGGAAGTGGATATGGATAATGCAATTGCAGCTAGAGCAGCAATTAATTCAATTAGCGGATCTAAAGTGTCTTTTAATGACATGATTATTAAAGCGGTTGCAGCATCATTAAGAAAACATCCGAAAGTTAATGCAGATTGGATAGGAGAAGCTATTCGTTACAATAACCACATTCATGTTGGTGTTGCCGTTGCTGTAGAAGAAGGTTTAGTAGTTCCAGTTGTAAAGTTTGCTGATACAAAAGGAATTGCTCAATTAGGTTCTGAGATAAAAGATTTAGCTACTAGAGCAAGAGATAAAAAAATAAAACCAGAAGAAATGCAAGGAGGTACTTTCGCAGTTTCTAATCTAGGAATGTACGGTATTGAAGATTTCACTTCAATTATCAATCCACCAAATGGTTGTATCCTTTCAGTTGGTCAAATCAAACAAACTCCAGTAGTTAAAAATGGTGAAATTGTTCCAGGAAATGTCTTGAAATTAAGCTTATCTTGTGATCATAGAGTTGTGGATGGAGCAATCGGTTCAGAATTTTTACAAACATTGAAGAATTTATTAGAAAATCCAGTTTTGATGTTGGTGTAATAGATTAATATATTATTTTCTGAAGGTGTCTAGGTTTTCCTAGACACCTTTTTTTGTAAATATACATTCATAATTAGGATTTAATAAATGGATGTATTAATGTGATAAAACGTTTTAGTATTTATTTGCAAGTTAAAATTAAAATTGCGAATTTTGTTTCGCTAAAGAAATATAAAAGTTTCAACTATTAAAATTTTGCTACGACTTAAAATACATATTGTGTTATTTTTTGTGATTTTTGTAATTACCAAAACAGAAGCTCAATCATTTGTGAATGGTAACTTTGCTTCAGGTAGTTCAAATTGGAACTTATCTGGAAGTTCATCAGAAATTAACACTGAATCAACTTATGGAGGGACAGGTAATAATAAAGTCGCTGAAGTTGATTATCTCGTTAGTTTGTACCAAACTGTAAGTGGATTTGTAATTGGACAAACGTATTCATTAAATTTTGTTGCATCTAGAAGAACTAGAAGTCCTGGTCCAAATCCATCTTCTGTAATCGTTAAAATAACTTCTGCGACATCTACAATTTTATCAAATACTTTGACTAAAACAAATAACAATTTTAGTTTTGAAGCAGTTACTTATGACTTTATAGCTACAGCTACGACTTTAACATTTTCATTTACACCAGGTTCAAATATTGGAACATCAACTAGAGGTGTAATTATTGATGATTTAACAATATCTCAACCGATTGTTTTATCAGCTGAAATGATAGCATTTGAAGCTGAAAAAAACAAAGAAGGCATCTTATTGAAATGGACTACAGTAAGCGAAGTAAAAAATGATTATTTTGCCATTGAAAAATCAAGAGATGGTAAACAATGGCTTGAGATTGCAAAAGTAAACGGAGCGGGTTATTCAATTAAAATGACTGATTACCATGTTCAGGACAATAAGCCCTATGATGGACTTTCATACTATAGATTAAAACAAGTTGATTTTGATGGTCAAGAAACTTATTCAGATATAGTTTCAATTGAATTTGATTATGCTGACATATTTAGTGTTTTTCCAAATCCTGCATATAATAACCAGGAATTGGTTATCGATTCTAAAATGTTAATGAATGACTTACGAGTTAAAATTATCGATCACAAAGGTGTCTTGATACAGAATATACTCCCAATTTCAGGATCAATTTCTTTACAAGATATTCCTCCAGGAAGTTATTTACTTAGTTTATACAGCGATACAGAACAATTGAGTACATCGAAACTCATAGTTTATTAATTCCCTACTCAAATCAATAATCTTTAGCCTAAGTATAATTTTCATATTTCCCTCCTTGAGGAAAGCGAATATTTTCGTGAAGACTAAACGGTAGTGCAAGGAGATTAAGGGAGGTGACAACTGTAATCTCAATTTAATTTAATACAACAAATCCCTCCAATACATCAAACACAATTATTTAATTTCCTATATTTGAGTAAATAAAGCTTCATTAAATGTTCAAATCCATCTCTGTTCTTATTTTATCAACCTTATTTGTAATATCATGCAATAAAGATGAGATTGATCCAGGTGCTTCTTCAACGAATGACACTTCTAATTTCAATACGAATAAACCAACAACCCCAATAGATTCTTTAATTCCATTTATTAAAGCAACAGTAAATTTTAATAACTGGTATGCAAAGCAGAATTACAATGGGTTTATTCAAATAACATCAAACAATAAAATTATTGATTCACAAAATAGTTTAACGAAAGTTGATTACATTTCTAGTTTAGAACAAGATACAACATTATCATCTTATCTGTATCAATACAATGAAAATTTTGAAGTAGCATTCTCAGGAAATCAATACGGAATTGCTGCTTATGCAAATGCTCATTCGTTGTTTTACGCTTCTTTTCCTTTAGGTTATTTGACTTATTATTCATCTTCATCGCCATCTACCGAAGGACCAGAAATAATTTACACCGATAGCAACGGCGCTAAATGGAGTAGCAAGAATGGTGATCAAACTGGTTCAATATTTAATGTAACCAAAAGTCAAAGTGAAGTAGATGCATTCGGATATCCATATCAAATAGTAGAAGGTGATTTTTCTTGTAAAGTATACTCTGTTACAAATCCACAGCCAAATCAATATTTACAAATTTCTTACGGTCAATTTATGTTGAATTATGTTAAACCGTGATCTAAATTTCGAATCTTTAACCTTTCGAGAAGTTGAGTTGAATGATATGTTAGAACTTCAACGAATAAGTCGAATTACATTTAAAGATACTTTTGATTGGTACAATACCGAAGCCGACATGAATCAGTATTTAAATGAAAATTTAAGTGTCGAAAACTTGACAAAAGAATTCAATCAAGAAGGAGTTAAGTTTTATTTTCTAGAATACAATCAAAAATGTATAGCCTTTCTGAAACTAAATAAAGGAGAAGCACAAACCGAAAAGGACTTTAATAACACGTTAGAAATAGAACGAATTTATATCCTCAAAGAATATCAAGGAAAAAACATGGGCACTTTTCTTCTTAACAAAGCAAAAGAAATCGTAATTAAAGAAAATCTAGATTATTTATGGTTAGCTGTTTGGGAGAAAAATGAACAAGCTATTAAATTCTACGAAAAACACAAATTCAAAATTTTCGGAGAACACGATTTCATCTTAGGCACCGACATCCAAAAAGATTACCTCATGAAATTAAAATAATAGCTGGCATCGACTCCGCTCAGCCAACTATTATTTATTATTTGGATTTAATCACATCAAACAAAACCTTATATGCCCTTATATGCCTTATATGGTTAAATCCAAATCCATACTACAAATTCTCAAAAAAGTCATTCCCTTTATCATCCGTAATAATAAAAGCAGGGAAATTCTTAATCGTAATTTTTCGAACAGCTTCCATTCCCATTTCTTCGAAATCGACAACTTCAACAGATGTAATATTTTCTTTCGCTAAAATTGCAGCAGGACCACCAATTGAACCTAAATAGAAGCCG
>CALPRR020000182.1 GCA_943326025.2 Candidatus Kuenenia stuttgartensis
GAATCTATTTCGAAAGAAATGCAAATGTATTCACATGTACTTAAATCAATAAATTCACCAGTAAAATAACTTGCTAAATCTGACAAACCATTATTGTGACCAATAATAAATAGATTTTCATTCTGTTTTTGTTCCCAAATAAATGATAATAATTTAGGACTTTCAGCTAAATAAAGTTTATCTAGATATTTAACAGTTGTAAATTCATTTCCCTCTTTTACTATTTTAATTGTTTGTCTTGTTCTAGCTGCATCTGAACAAAATATTTGTGTAGGTTGAAAGTTTTTTGATTTAAAATAGAGAGCTATATTTTCAGCCTGTAAAATACCTTTTTGCATTAATTTTCGATCCAAATCTTTTCCGCTATCCGAAAAAGGTTCTGTCTTAGCATGTCTTAAAAGATGTAATTTCATATTTTATCCAACTGTTTGATTAATTAATACTTTCTTTTCTTATGTTCCGAATTTCAAAAAAATGATATAGAATAGCAAAGCAATTTAATTAGAATTTGGATCTTTCAATATCATACTAAAGTAAGAAAAAATCAACGAATATTGAATTTAACAGTGAATTTATTAAATATTAAAAATTTAATTAAAAGCAGATAATGGAAAAGATGGGAATAAATTTAATGTGACAATTCCTTCAATTTTAAAGAACGCTTCTTCTTGAGTTGTCATTTCTATTAATTTTAGAATTAACTTTGGAATTGAAATCAAAATATAAGCTATGTACAAATTATCACTAATTACATTAATACTTTCTACTTTTTCATTTGCTCAAATAACTGTTAATAGTTCTGATTTTGCAACAGGTGGAGATACCGTTAGAATCAGTATTACGAATGGAACTGGCCTTGATTTTTCTACAACAGGTCCAAATAAAAATTGGGATTTTTCATCATTGGTTCCAACTTCTCAATTCTTGGATACTTTTCATACTACTTCCACAATTCCACTTTTTGCTCAATTTGTTTTTGGAAATTTGGCACCTACAAAGTACAAAGCAAGTTACTTCAAAGATGCTACTTCATTACCATTGAGTCAATTAACTTTTTTGCCTGTTACAATTAATAATATTTTTCAATATACTCGATTAACAGCTGATTCAATGACATCAGTAGGTTATTCTATGGTGATTAATAACAATGAAATTCCATATAAGTCTGATACAATTGAAAAGAATTATGATTTTCCTATTCAATATGGAAATACTACTTATTCAAGAGGGTACACGAAAATTGACATGAATCCAGTTTACAATGCTGTTCTCAAACAACATCGGATTCATTCTTCTTCAGTTGATGGTTGGGGTTCAATAAAAACACCTTATGGTACTTTTAATGCATTGAGAATAAAGCATGAAATTAATGAGATAGATTCAATTTCTTTAACTGTAGCTTCATTCCCTACGACATTACCTCTTCAAAATCCGTTAAGAAGAGAATATGAATGGTGGACTAATGGAGAAAAAGCACCTATTTTAAAAATATCAACTTCTGAAACACAAGGAATTGAAAACATAACAGCAGTGCAATACAGAGATATTTATAGAGGATTAGATGCAAGTTTGATTAATCTTAAATCGAATTCCATTTTATTTTTCCCAAATCCTTCTTCAGAAGATTTGACTATTATAAATGATGGTTCTATTAAAAAAATAGAAATAACTGATTTACAAGGTAATAAAGTGATTGAATTTGAAGATTTAAAATCTCAATCTAATAAAATTAACATTGCTATTTTACAAAAAGGTTTTTATTTGTTACAAATAGAGACATCAAAAGGAACAATAGTTCAATCGTTTGAGAAATTATAATCGAAAAAGAATTATATAAACCTTCATTTATTCCATTATCTTTGCGACAAAGGCAAACTAGTTTATCGCCGTCTCGTTTTATCGGGAAGGAGGAAAGTCTGGGCAGTATAGAGCACCGTACTTCTTAACGGGAAGGTCTCGATTTATCGGGAACAGAAAGTGCCACAGAAAGGAAAACTACCCTGAATTTGTTGAAGGGAAAAGGTGAAAAGGCGAGGTAAGAGCTCACCGTGCTTGTGGTGACACAAGTTGCAAGGTAAACCTTACGGACTGAAAGACCATGTATACCAAGGCTTGAGGGTTGCTCGCCCAATCTTGGAGGGTAGGTCGATAGAGTCCATGAGTGATTGTGGACCTAGATAAATGATAAACGCTTTAAAGTAATTTAGAGAACAGAACCCGGCTTATGGTTTGCCTTTTTTTATTCTTCTTCTTCCAGGAAAGATTGATTTTCTTGACTACTAGAATCTGTAATTGGAATTATTAATTCTGACTCACTATAAATTTCGATAGACTTAGGCTCTATCATTTTTTCAATTACTTTTTGATAAAAAGAATAATTTAACGACTGTTTTGCCATTGAACCTTTAAAGTAGATAAATTCAATATTTTGATATTCAAAAGGGTGTATGTTACGATGAACTGCAATAGGAATTGTTTTCCATTTTTGATTTAATTGTTCATTGAATTCATTTTTCACTAAATATTCTAATAATAGTTTAGCATTTTCAAAGTTTTTTGCTTGTTTTATAACACCTGCGCAATGCAAATTAAAATATGCTCCAGATAAAGTTTGATTTAGAAAAACAGGCTTATATATTTCTGATAAACTATCTTGATTGCTTATGTTTTGGATGTAATTTGATAAATTGGTCAAAAAGTAATTTGGTTTTAAATAATCAACCATTGATTTTCCTAGATACAATTGATCATTTTTAAATTTTTTAACTACTTTATAAAATTCAGAATGTTTTTTTAAGCGATTTATTGAACCTAAAAAAGGAATTAAATTTCCATTATTTTCTAAATCTGTTGTCCAATTATCTTTATATTCATTCGTAAATAAATCAGCATATTTTTCAGGTTCTTTTTCTGCGTTAAGTTTTGTTACTAAAACATAAGGATCAAGTCCAATTCCAAACCAAGTATTATCTAATGATCTAAAATTAGATTCAACTGAACTGTTTAGAACTTCAGAATTAATTGAATTCAGAAGTTTTAATCTTTGGGCTTTTCGAATTGTAACGATTGATTTTAGAATGATTAAATCTGCATCAGTATTGTAACCTTCATTTTTAATTTTTGAAATAATATCATTTGCAGATAAGTAAACAATTCTAACAGAAATTTGATTTTCTTCTTGGAAGTTTTTAAAAAGTAAAAGATCTTTTTGTTCCAAACAATCAGTATATATGGTAACAAATTGGTTTTCTGACTCTTTCGCTACTTCAACATTGCAAGATGTAACTGTCATTAAAACGACAATTATTATTCTTAGAGCAAATGAACGCTTACTTAAAATCATAACACAAATATATTCATCTTAAATAAGAATCTGTTCAATAAAAACTTTAATTTTATCAAAAATATACAAAGTGAGCGATTCAATTAAAACGACAAAAAAACAAAGCTTAGTAATTAAGAAATTGTTAGAAGATATTCAAACAGGTGATGCAACTAAAATTGCTGCTGCTTTGAAATTATTGCAAGTAAATGGAGATATTACTGTTTTACGTCCGTTAGCAGAGTTGTTGATGACGGATATTGTAGAAACTAGTAAATATGAAATCATCAGTTTTTTAGGAGATTTGAAAGTTTCTGCAGCAGCTGATGAAATAATGGATTTGATTAAAGATGATCAATTTTTACCAGTAAGACAGGCGCTTTTAACAAGTATATGGAATAGTAAAGTTGATTACAGCTTCTATATTGCTGATTTCGTTGAAATTGCTTGTGAAGGTGATTTTATGGAAGCATTAGAGTGTTTGACAATCATTGAAAACATGGAAGGTCCTTTCCAAGAGCAACATATTTTAGAAGCGCAATTACATTTAAAAGACTACATCGAAGATGATGCACCTAAAGATCCACAAAGAGCACATATTTTAAGTGAAATAGCAGTAATGATTAAAGATTTTGATTTAGGTATTGATGATTAAATTCATATTTTAAAAATATAAAAGGCGTAAATTTAGATAATTTACGCCTTTCTTTTTTTTAAAATTTTATTCCCAATTGAATTCTTCTCGAATTTTAGCGAAAATAAATTCTTTTAATTCTTCTGATTCAATTTTTTCAATGATATCATTCATAAATGCTGAAACAATTAGCTGTCTTGCTGAATTTTCTGATATCCCTCTTGCTCTTAAGTAAAATACAGCTTCTTCATCCAATTGACCTGTAGTTGAACCGTGAGAGCATTTTACATCATCTGCATAAATTTCTAATTCTGGTTTAGAGTTCACAGTTGCATCGTTACTTAAAAGTACATTTGCATTGTTTTGAAACGCATTTGTTTTTTGAGCATCTTTACGAACGAAAACCTTACCGTTGAAAACAGCTGTTGATTTATCATACATAACACCTTTGTAAGATTCATTTGAATTACAATGAGGTACTCTGTGATCAACCATTGTATGATTATCTACATGTTGCTGCCCTTTTAGAATGTAAACACCATTTAAATTACTTTCACAATTTGTTCCGTCTACTGAGATGTTCAAGTTATTTCTAACCAAAGCACCATTTAAAGTAATAGTGTTTATAGTGAAAGTTGAATTTTTGTCTTGATGAATTTGTTCTGTTGAGATTTGGTAAGAAGTGTTGTTTTCTAACTGAAGTTTATCAATTGATAAATGCGCATTTTCTTTTACAATTACTTCTGTAATAGCATTTGTAAACGTTTCATTAGCATTTTCAGAAAAGTAACTAATCAAAATAGATGCTTTACTGTTTTTATCAGCAACGATAACATTTCTTGTAGCAGCAATTGTATTCGTTCCAGTTCCAATATTGATAATTTGAATAGGAGTTTCTACAACTTCATTTGCTTTTA
>CALPRR020000183.1 GCA_943326025.2 Candidatus Kuenenia stuttgartensis
AAGGGTTAAAATTTCATTATGTGAAAACAATGAAAGAAGTTATTGATATTGCATTGACAAAAGAAAAAGTTGATAATGCAATTGAAGTGAAATAAATTAATACTCATGTATTTTAAAAATGAAAGTTGTCTTATTAAGGCAACTTTTTTTTATTGAACCATATAAGAGATTTAAGGGCATTTAAGAAATGTTTGAAATATTGTAGTAGATATTTATTGTCAAATAATTAATTTAACTTCTTTTGCTTTGAAAATATATTTGATCTAATAAATGTTAGTTCAACTTAAAAAGTTAAGGATACTTAGATTTCCCTCCTTAAGGAGGGATAAAAGGGAGGTGACTGCCGTAAATCAAATTCGGAAATTAAAACTTTTCACCATATTTAAGAGAATGCCCCATTTTTTTTTTAGGAGGGATTAGATGATGATAACCGTGACTCTAATTTTGTATCGTATCATTTCGAACCTAAGATTATTATTGTCATCCCCCTTAATCACCCTTCAAAGTGGGAAACAAAAAAAATGGTGTTTTAACATAGTTAAAACACCATTTTAAAAATTTATCTAAATTTAGATTAATCAATAATCTCAATAGAATCAATTGAATCATTTTCACGAATTGAATCTAAAACATCTTCTCCTGAAGATAATTTTCCGAAACATGTGTGAACTCCATCTAAGTGTGCAGTGTTTGCTCTACCATGAACTACGAAAAATTGAGAACCACCAGTGTTTCTTCCAGCGTGAGCCATTGATAAAACACCTCTATCGTGGTATTGATTTCCACCTTTTGTTTCGCAATCGATTTTGTAACCTGGACCACCTGTACCAGCCATTCCTTTTGCACCATCTTTTGAATTTGGGCATCCACCTTGAATAACAAAGTTAGGAATAACTCTATGCCATTTTAAACCATCATAAAAACCACTTTTAGCTAATTTAACAAAGTTAGCAACTGTGTTAGGAGCATCAGTTTCGTAGAAATCTACATGCATTTCTCCTTTATTTGTTTTAATTATTGCTTTCATATTTTTGTTTTAATTTTTCTTAATCAAATAGGTAGTTGAGCGAAGTCGAAACTACTTTTTCTTTCTCATTTCCATTTGTTGTTTTTGAGCAGCTTGCATTGCTTCTAAACGTTCTTGGAATTTAGATTTTTTCTTAACTGTCGTTTTATTAGCTATTTTACGAGCTGCCATTTTCTCTTTTAATTTCTTTTCATCAACAAAGAATTTTTTGATTCCAACCATCATTAAGATTGAAATTAATGTTGAAATGAAATAATAATAACTTAAACCTGAAGAATAATTGTTGAATACAAAAATCATCATGATTGGAAAAATGTACATAATCACTTTCATGTTTGGCATACCAGGTTGTTGTGGTTGTTGCATATTACCACTATTGATATACGTATAAACAATTGTTGTTGCAGCCATCAAAATTGTAAACAAACTCATATGGTCACCATATGGCCAAATATTTACACCGAAATTCCAGATTGAATCATAAGAAGATAAATCTTCAGCCCATAAAAATGATTTCTGACGAAGACCAAAAGTAGCAGGGAAGAAACGGAAAACCGCTAATAAGATTGGCATCTGAATCAACATAGGGACACATCCAGCTAAAGGACTTGCTCCTGATTCTTTGTAAAGCGCCATCATTTCAACTTGTTTCTTCATTGCATATTCCTTATTTTGTAATTTTGCATTTAATTCGTCAATTTCTGGTTTTAAAATTTTCATTTTTACAGAAGAAACAAACATTTTCCATTGAATAGGAGATAATATTAACTTTAATACTAAAGTCAAACATAAAATTGCCCATCCTAATCCCATTCCAGTGCTAGCGAAGAAATCAAAAACTGGTTGAACTGCATATAGATTAATCCATCTAAATAATCCCCATCCGTAATTTAAAATATCATCATAACCTTGATCATATTTCTTTAAAACTGAATAATCATTAGGTCCAAAGAACCAATTCATTTGAATGTCTGCATTACCAGTATTTGATAAGTTTAAATTTGCAATTGCTGTAAAATCTTTTAAGTTTTTATAAATACGATCGTCACCAGCTTTGTAATTTTTAACTAAGAATTTTGAACCATCTTTTCCAAATCCATTAATTGGACGAAGAATCGAAGAGAAGTAACTTTGTTTAAATGCAATCCATTCAATATTATCTTCAGCTTCAATGTAATCATCAGAAACTTCACTTAAATTGTCTAAACCTTCTTCTTTGTATTTATAACAAATTGTCGAAACTCTTCTTTGTTCAGAAAATAAACGTTCTGTTTTTCTAAATGCTGTCTCCCATCTGAATTGAACATTTTGTGGTGCAACTTTTCCAGAAAATCCTTCTAAATGAATTGAATAATCTAAATCATATGCCTCTTTTTTCAAATTGTAAGTATATTCAATCGTTTGGCCCTCATTAGGATGTAATGCAAAAGTAATTGAATTTGAAGTTTGTTTTTTTACTTCAAACTTTGAATTACCGGTACTGAAATTTTGACCATTGATAGGGAAAACTAATTCATTTTTAGCATCACCATCCAAGAACAAACTCATTGGTTTTTGTTCTTTATCATTATTAGCATAATCAGTATAAGTCTCATAATCTTTCAAGTAAACAGCAGCAACTTTTCCGCCTTTAGTTGAAAAATCAACAATCATTTTTTCATTTTCTAAACGAATTAATTCGCCCTTTTCAATTACTTGTGAATTTGAATTAGATTTTTTCGCTGATTCATTTTTAGTTGATTCATTTTTCGTTGAATCATTTTTCGTTGAAGCTTCTTTAGCTGTACCTTTTATTTCTTTTGCAGCAATTTCTTTTTTACTTGCTTCTTTTTGTTTTGCAGCTATTTCTTTCGCTTGATCCTCTTGCGCTTTTCTTTCTTCAGCTGAAGGTTGACTCATAATACTGAAAACAGTAAGAATAAGCCCCATTAAAACTAATCCGTAAACGGTCTTTTTATCCATGTTTATTTTTTGTTATGCGTAATTGCAGCGTTAATAAATGCCACAAATAAAGGATGTGGGTTAGCTACTGTACTTTTATATTCTGGGTGAAATTGTGTTCCAACAAACCAAGGATGATTTGGAATCTCAACTACTTCAACCAATCCTGTTTCTGGATTTTTTCCTGTCGTAAGCATACCGTTTGCTTCAAATTCTTCTAAATATTGATTATTGAATTCAAAACGGTGACGGTGACGTTCGTAAATTAAATCCGTATTGTATGCTGCAAAAATGTTTGATTTTGGCTTCAATTGACATTTGTAAGCTCCTAAACGCATTGTTCCACCTAAATTTGCAATCGTTTTTTGCTCTTCCATCATGCTGATTACAGGATGTTTACAATCTTCTGCGATTTCAGTTGTATGTGCATCTTCATGTCCTAATACATGTCTAGCAAATTCAATTACAGCGCATTGCATTCCTAAACAAATTCCAAAGAAAGGAACATTGTTTTCTCTTGCATAACGAACAGCTTCTATTTTTCCTGAAATTCCTCTTGAACCAAATCCAGGAGCAACAAGAATACCGTCTAAATCTTTTAATTCACTTTCTAAATTCGCTTTTGTTAATTTTTCAGAGTGAATCCATTTGATATTTACTTTACAATCATTTGCAGCTCCAGCATGACCAAAAGCTTCAGAAATTGATTTGTAAGAATCTTTTAACTCAACATATTTACCAACTAAACCAACGGTAACTGATTTCGAAGGGTTTTCAACTCTATTCAAGAATTCTTTCCAAGAATCTAAATTAGGTGTAGTTTTAGTAGATAATCCTAATTTTTCTAATACAACTTTATCTAATTCTTCAGTTTGCATTAGTAAAGGAACTTCATAAATAGAACTGGCATCTCTAGCTTCAATAACAGCATTAACACTTACGTTACAGAATTTTGCGATCTTTTTACGTAAAGTCAAATCCAATTCATGTTCAGATCTACAACATAAAATATCTGGTTGAACACCTAATTCAAGTAATTGTTTAACTGAATGTTGAGTAGGTTTTGTTTTTAATTCTCCAGCAGCAGCTAAATAAGGTACTAAAGTTAAATGAACTACTATACAATCATTTTCAAATTCCCAAAGCATTTGACGAACAGCTTCAACATAAGGTAAAGATTCAATGTCACCAACAGTTCCACCGATTTCTGTAATTACGATGTCGTAAGTACCTTTATTTCCTAAAATTTGGATTCTTTCTTTGATTTCATCTGTGATGTGAGGAATAACTTGAACCGTTTTTCCTAAAAATTCACCACGTCGTTCTTTCTCAATAACAGATTGGTAGATTCTACCTGTAGTTACATTGTTAGCTTGAGAAGTTGGGACATTTAAAAAACGTTCATAATGTCCTAAATCCAAATCTGTTTCAGCTCCATCATCCGTCACAAAACATTCACCATGTTCATATGGGTTTAATGTTCCTGGATCAATATTGATGTATGGATCTAATTTTTGAATTGTTGTTGAATAACCTCTCGCTTGTAACAATTTTGCTAGCGAGGCAGCAATAATTCCTTTTCCTAAAGAAGACGTAACCCCGCCTGTTACAAAGATGTATTTTGTTGAATTTGACATGTATATTTTATAATGTAACTACGGGGTGCAAAGTTATAATATTCATACTACAAATGGCAACTTATTTCAGATTATTTATCAAATATTGTCAAAAAATAGGTAAATAGATGAAAACGAGTGATGAAAAGTATAGTTTTCCCTCTTTGAGGCATGTCTTAAGGAAGTGATTCATTTTCGCTCTTTGAAGAGGGATTAAGGGAGGTGATAATGGTGATCTTTCATTGCGAAGATAAATGATACTTAATTTAGTTCACGGAAGTCATCCCCC
>CALPRR020000184.1 GCA_943326025.2 Candidatus Kuenenia stuttgartensis
GCAATAGCATTATTTGAACTTGACCATGAACCTCCTGTAATTGTTGAACTTACCGTTGTTGATGTTCCAGAACATAAAGTTGCATCTCCAGCAGACAAAGTCCCAGCATCTGGTGCTTGAGTAACATCAATATTTATTGTTGATGTTGCGCTTGTTGCTGAACATGCACTTGTTCCTGAAACAGTATAAGTCATTACAGCTGTTCCAGCTGCTATTGCATTCACCAAACCTGTTGAGGCGTTTACTGTTGCAATAGCATTATCCGAACTTGACCATGAGCCTCCAGATACAGTTGAACTAACCGTAGTAGAGGTTCCAGAACATAAGGTTGCATCTCCTGCAGATAATGTTCCTGCAACTGGTAAAGGTGTAATTGTAACTAACACATCTAAACGTGTTGCACTTTCACAACCAGTCACCGTTTGACTTGCATAATAATGTGTGTTATTAATTAAAGCTGTAGATGTTGTCAATGCTGTTCCTCCAGTTGGATTTAAATACCATTGTATTGCTGTTCCTGAAGCAACTAAATCATTAACTGTAGCGCCTTGATTAATACAAAAGTTTTGTGATGTGCTTCCTGATGGAGCTGGAGTTGACGGTTGTGCATTAATTGTAACATTTGAAGACGATGAAGAAAGACATCCTCCACTATTTGCAACTACAAATGTATAAGTTGCAGAAGCAGCTAAACCTGTAAAAGTATATGTAGCTCCAGATCCCGTAACAGCAGAACCTACTGAAGGTGTTAATGTCCAAGTACCAGGAGTAGGTAAACCAGATAATTCAACACTACCTGATGAAATACTACAAGTAGGCTGAGTTATTGCACCAACAATTGGAGCCGAAATTCCTGTACCACTAACAACCACATTGAATGAGCATGTAGAGGAATTACCAGCTTGATCTGTAACAGTCATAGTAACTGAAGTCGTTCCAGAAGTAATAACAGTTCCAGCAGCTGGAGATTGAGAGACAGTGAAAGAACAATCATCAAATGCAGCTACCTCAGCTCTATAATCCAAAAGTGTAGTAGAACAAGTTCCTGTAATAGCTTTATCAGGAACACATGAAACTATCACGGGTGGATTTGTTTCTGTCGCACAGTTAGTACTTACACCACATGCTGCTAAACTACTAATTTCAGCGCAAACTGTTGAAGGTCCAGTTAAACCTGAATCCCAAACTTGAGATAAAGCATTTGAAGTAGATGGAGCGATACCCGTAATAGTGTAGGTGCCACAATTTGTTACTGAATAGTCTGCAGCTTCTAAATCTAAATTATAAATATTAACTTTATTACCTCCACTTGCATTTGTTGAAGCAGTAAAAGAACAGTTAGAAATAGTTAAAGATGAAATTGTCCCCTCGTCTAAATAGAAATCTTGACCTTTATCATATCTCCCTGCACTTGAATGAATATTGTCAAATGAACATTTATTAAACGTAAAAGTACCTGAAGCTCCTCTAAACAAAACAGTACCCCCATCACAAGATGCATTCGCATCAAATTTTACATATGTAGGATTTGCTTTGTTTCCAGTAAAAGAACAGTTTGTAAAATTTGCATTTGTTGAAGCACTTGAATTTAGAACACAATATGCACCACCACCAGTTGTAGGATCACTTGCATTACCTTGATTATAATTATCATTAAAACAAGAACTTGTAACTGTCAAAGTTCCTGATTCTTGATAAATAGCACCTCCAAAAACTGCTGAACAATCTTCGAAAACAGAACTTGTAATTGTGACATTTGGAGCTGCACCTTTTAACTCGATAGCACCACCTTTTCCACTATTAGCGAAATTTTTAACTTCCTTAAAAGCACACTTTTCAATATTTAGAGTAGAGTTATCAGCTCTCAAAGTACCACCCCCGTTTGCATTCCATCCAGAACAAGAAAAAAGACAGTATCTAAATGTTACGGATGAATTTGATAATAAAAAATTGACACCATTATTAGGCCCTCCTTGATTATCTTTAACAACAATATTCTCAAAAATAATTCCTGTTCTTCCAGTCATAGTAATCACTTGACCATCATTATCTGTATAATAATTTCTGAGAGTAACGTTTTTAAGAATAATATTATTTGCAGAAAAAGTAGCAAAACGATTTACTGTCGCATTACCAGTAAAAATTGTATTTCCTGGACCAGCACCAATAATGGTAATGGATTTGTTTATGATAAGTCCGACTTCATAAAAACTACCTTTGTCAACAAAAATTGTATCTGTTGATGCTGCTCTAGAAATTGCATAAGATAATGTAGCAAATGGTGCAGAAGTTGAACCTGCAATTGCAGCACCATCTGTCCCTGAGGCTGATGAACCTGTATATACATCATTAGTATTTATGTTATCGTCCACATACCATTTAGCTGAAAAAGCAAATGGTGACATCAACAAAACAATCACAAAATTTAAAAATCTCAATTTCATAGGATATGTTTTAATATAATAGCAAGCAAAAGGTAATTAGATGAAAATTTTGATAAAAATAATCCAATTTCACTACCCTTTATAATAACAAGGATAAATGATAACTTATCTAATTGTGAATGTAAAAAAGAAAAAGATTAAAACAAAGTTTTTTAGTTATAAAAGAAAGTTTATTTTAAAATTTAATATAAAATTAATCTTCCAGGTTAAAATCAACATTATTTAAAGTTTGAATTAGAGAATACTATGAAAATAATTAAATACCTAACTTGACTCTAAATAACGTCGATCATATTTACCTGCTTACCTAAATGTAAATAAACTATAACTACATCACAAAGGTATGTTAGATTTACCTGTCAGAAAATTTTATTCAGTAAACAGATATAACTTTCGGTACAACGTTAAAAAGTAAGGTTAACGGTTGTGTTTTTGGGGTAACCTGTTAAATAAACAATAGATTTGACTAAAAACATAACTTACATGAAAAGAAGTCCTTAAAAACCAAAAAAATGCTGATTTAGAAAACTAAATCAGCATTTAAATAGACGAACTAAGATTTTAAGTCGATAAAACTATTTACAGGTTAAAAAATGAATTAATTGCCATAAGTCATTAAATATGATTTTAAAAATTCATTTAAATCCCCATCTAAAACATTATCTACATTTCCTGTTTCACAACCTGTTCTTACATCTTTAATTAATTTATAAGGATGAAGTACATAATTTCTAATTTGAGAACCCCATTCAATTTTTTTCTTCCCTGCTTCAATTTCATTTCTTTTTTCCATTCTAGCACGGTATTCCAACTCATACAATTGAGATTTCAACAATTGCATTGCTTTTTCTTTATTCCCTAATTGAGATCTTGATTCTGAGTTTTCAATTATTATTCCTGATGGAGCATGTTTCAAACGAACAGCTGTTTCAACTTTATTTACATTTTGTCCACCTGCACCTCCTGAACGGAAAGTATCCCAAGTAATATCAGCTGGATTAACTATTATCTCTATTGAATCATCTACTAAAGGATAAACATATACGGAAGCAAATGATGTATGACGTTTTGCATTTGAATCAAATGGAGAAATTCGAACTAAGCGATGTACACCATTTTCGCCCTTTAAATATCCAAAAGCAAATTCACCTTCAATTTCTAAAGTAACCGTTTTAATACCAGCCACGTCACCTTCTTGATAGTTTAATTCTTTTACTTTATGACCATTTTTTTGAGCCCACATTATATACATCCGCATCAACATGGAAGCCCAATCACAACTTTCAGTACCACCAGCACCAGCAGTTATTTGTAAAACTGCACTTAAAGCATCTTCTTCACCTGAAAGCATATTTTTTAATTCTAATTCTTCAAGATTTTTCTCAATACTATAATATTGTTCATCGACTTCCACTTCCATCGAAGGATCTTCTTTTGAGAATTCAATCATTACTTCCAAATCTTCATAAGCAGTCTTTAAAGAATCAAAAGTATTAACCCAATATTTTAAACCACGAATTGATTTTAATTGAATTTCGGCTTTTTTGGGATCATCCCAAAAAGAAGGATCTTGCGTTTTTAACTCCTCTTCATTCAGTTGTAATCGCTTTTCTTTTATTTTTAAATAAATTTCAATTGAATCAACTCTTCCTTTTAAATCTTTTACTAAATCTTGTTGTATCATGATTCTACAAAATTAAAAAAGTTTCAGGATATTATATATATAATGGTAAAACTGACCTTTATTTGAAAAATTAATAAGATTTTTAATGAACAGGTCCAAAATCTTGTGAAAAATTATACATTTGCATTAAAAATTAAAAGAATGAGTATTCCAGCAAATTTAAAGTATACAAAAGACCACGAGTGGGTTAGTATTGATGGTGATATTGCAACAGTAGGTATTACTGCTTTTGCTCAAAGTGAATTAGGTGACATCGTTTATGTTGAAGTTGAAACAGAAGGTGAATCAGTTGAGGCTGAAGAAATTTTTGGTTCAGTTGAAGCAGTTAAAACTGTTTCTGATTTGTTTATGCCTATTTCAGGAGAAATTATTGAATTTAATTCTGAGCTAGAAGCTAATCCAGAATACGTTAACTCTGATCCTTATGGAAAAGGTTGGATGATTAAAGTAAAAATACAAGATGATTCTCAAATTAACGAACTTTTAGACGCTGCGGGTTACGAAGCTTTAATTGGTTAATTAATTTATACAAATACTTCAAAAGCCTCGGATAAC
>CALPRR020000185.1 GCA_943326025.2 Candidatus Kuenenia stuttgartensis
TTCATCTTCAATTAATAAAATTTTCATAGTTTAAATGTAAGTTATAAATCTTAAGAGAATCTAAAGACATAAATAAATATCTTTTAATTTTGCTTAAAATGATTCGATATTTTTATTTTCAATATTGTATTTTATTAAATGATTTAATTCTATATGATAAACGTAAAAAGATTATGTTGTTGTACATTTAATTTGTATCGAATTAATTAAATTCAACGATTATGGCAACAGATTTAGATGGTATATTCAATTTTGGATTAAAAGGATTAAGGGATAGAAATGTCTTTGATAAATGGTTAGAGGACTTAAAAGCTTTAAACCTAGAAAAAGCTCATGACCATGATGGGATTGAGGAAATTGGAGAATGGGAATCTTATATTACTGGATATGGTGGTGACGACTCTTCAGAAAATGAACCTAATTTACCTTATGAAGTGACTTTTGAAGGACCATTTATGCAAAAAATTACATTGATGGATGATATTTCAACAATATCAACATTTTTTAGACTACATATTCTTTTTAATCAACCGGAATGGTTTTTTGATTTTATAAAAAATGTTTATTCTATTATCAAAATATTTGGAGGAAATGAATTAATATGGTTAAGTTCTCTTGGTAATGCCTCGTATTCTAGTATTTACCAATGTGAAGTTTGGGAAAACACACCTTACGAAAAAGTAAAAGAATTACTAATAGAACAATATGGAACACCTAAAACAACCTATAAAGAAATGGCGGAATATGGCGAAAAGCTAGATTTTGAGTATAAGGATATTGATGTTTTTTTAGTGGATAAAATCAAGTAGAAAAATAGTTTATTGGTTTAAGGTTTATATCTCGATTCAAAATAAGTCAAACTTTATCAATTTTAATTAAATGAAATCTCATTTTAAAGAATTTTGATATTATTACTAAAAAATCAAATTATGAGAATTATTCAATTATCAGTATTTCTATTCATCAATTCAATAGTCTTATCTCAATTAGAAATACCAAAGTTAAGAGAGAAAGATAGCGCAATCCATCACATTGGTTATTCTGTTTCTTACAATCTATCTTTTAGACAAGCGAATTGGGTGGCTTATCAATTAACTAAATCTGAAACGTCAAATTTATTTGAAAGAGAAAATAAGTTTGTTGCAGATCCTTTGATACCAGGAACAGATTTAAGTTTGGATTATGAGAAATCAGGATATGACCGTGGACATCTTGCACCTGCAGCTGATATGGGATATTCCAAAATCACAATGGCTGAATCTTTTTATTATTCTAATATGTCACCACAAGTACCTGGATTTAATCGTGGGATTTGGAAACAATTGGAGGAGCAAACTCGGAATTGGGCGATTGAATATGATTCTTTGTACATTGTTGTTGGACCAATATTTTCAGATTCGATGAAAGTTATCGGACCTCATCAAGTTGCTGTGCCTAATTCTTATTATAAGGTTATTTTGGATAATCATAAAGGGCAAGAAAAGATGATTGGTTTTGTGATGAATAATGAAAGTTCTAAAAATTCACTGCAATCTTTTGTAGTTTCAGTCGATAGTGTTGAGGTATTAACTGGTTTTGATTTCTTTCCCTTATTGGAGGATTCTTTGGAAACGAAATTAGAAAGTTTGGTTTTGATAAATGCTTGGAATTGGAAATTTGTTAAAACTGTTAAAAAGAAAAAATAGTTTTGGAATTTTAATTTTCATCTCTATATTTGTCTTGATTTAGGTGGTTAGGTTAGGTTGATTTAAAAGCGATAGAACGCCCGTTCTATCGCTTTTTTTCGTTTGTAATATCTACAATCTCTTTCCAATTTTCAATTTTAAGATAATCTAATATTATACAAATTGAAATTCGATATAACATTGCATTTACTGACTCAAGTTTATCTAATGAATGTGTGCTTATACTACCGTGAGTTATTGAATCTCTAACGTTTTTAATTGTTTTAAATTTTGGATAAAAATCATCAACAACTAACCCAATTGATGTTAAATAATCTTCTAAAGGACTTTTTAATGGTTTGATGAATAGCTTAGGTATAATAAATTCAAATTTTTTTTCAAAAATAATCTTCTCTTTTTCATCAATTAATGAAAGTATTTTTTCTTTAAAATCTGCTATCACATCATTTTTATGAGATGTATCTTTTATTTCAAATTGTTCAGTACCATTATTTGAATCTTTAGCAATTTCTAAAATTGCAAAATTTAACAAAATTGAAGATCTTATGTCTACAAGATTTGTTTGCCAAAATTTTTGAATCATTATTTCAATCTTATTTAATTGGCTAAAATCGATTTTTTTGATTTGAATACGTGAAAATAATTTATCGAGATTATTAATTCTGACAACAGGAAAAAGGGTACCTTTATTTTCTGTCAGTCTATTTTCAATTGCTTTATATATTTTGATTTGATATTCTTTCAAGAAAATATAACCATTGTAAAATTCAATAGGATTTTTTGAATAAAAAGTCGAAATCAGATTAATTAATTTGATAGTATTTAATATTTCAATTTCTGAAATATTTTCATCATGTATTAATTCAAAATAAGGTTTTTTTATAATTATCGATTCTTTTTCTCTTTTTGAATCTTTAATTTGAAAGTTAAATTTTGGTGTGAATCTAATATTTCCTATTTCATGAAAGGGCTCTATGTCTTTCATCTTTTTATAGGTGAAGCTATCATTATTTTTCGACCAAAGTTGCGTATAATTATCACTTATAATATCAAAGCCAGCATCATTTATATAAAAAGCGGATTTACCAATATGTTCCTCTGAGGGACTTTTGTACATGAAAACTTCATCTAATGAAAGCTTTATCATATCTTGATTAGAAGAATCCATTTGAGATGTGAAACCAATACAATTTGAGGAGGTTATTTCAATTTTTTGAATTCGATTTTCGATAAATGAATTTTTATCAATTATTGAAATGTATTTACCTAAATTTCGATAATGTATTTTTTTTAAAAAATCATGAAAAACATGTTTGAATCTAGGATTATTTGGAACGTTATATATTAATAATAAAATTTCATTATTATTAATTTCTAGATGGCTATGGAATCTATTTATGGAATCTTTAAAACTATCTTCTTCAATTATTATTTCTACACAATAAATTTCATTTTTCATTTACATTTCTTTTTAATAGTTAGGTATTGGTTGTTTATGACGAAATTGTATCAATACAATAATCAATTTTCAGTTTTATTGAATCTATTTTTAACCCTGTATTTTTAAACACAACTAATGAATTAAATGGGCATGTAAACACTTCAGATATTTCTTCTTTTTCATTATTAGAAAATATATCGATCAAATCTAAATTTATTTGCATTTCATTTTCAATGTGATATTTCAAATTTTCTTCAATAAATTTATCTAAATAAACATTTAAGTTATATTCTGTATTATTCTCAATAACACAATAATCAGAAGTCTTAATTGTTTGACTTTTTAATAAAAGCGAAGTCCAAATTTCAACTTCAGAACTATTAGCTTTTAATAATTTAACTCTAAAATCTCCCCAACTTATTTTACCGTTGTTATTTATACCTTTCGAAAATAAAACCTCTCCTTCATTTTCTTTTGATTTTTTACATTTTACAACTGAAATTAAATTGAATCGAGATGAATCATTTACAAAATCTGGATGAATTGCGAAATTATATTCACTCCCTTTTTTAGATACACTTGGATAGATTAATACTGGTGTTTCTACAATTTTATCTTTTAAAAAATATAAATTTTGATGTGCGATTGAAGCGGAAATATTGTAATATTCAGAACCATTATGAGTAAATAAATCAATGAATCTTTTTTGAGTTTCTTTAAATCTCGATTTATTTTCTTCTGAAAAATTAGACGTTATTAATTCTAAACATTCGTCTATTTTATTATCAAAAACACCTCCTCGATCAATAGAATCATTTGCCAAAATGAAAGTATTAAGACTTTTGTTTTTCTGAAATTTCCATTTGGAAATATAAAAAGTTTCATCTAATTCTAAATTTACTTCATCAATTGCCGTTTTAGCTGAAATTGAACCGTAAAAAACAGGAAATCCTTCAAGATTTGACCGACCAATATTTGTTTTTTCTGATGGTGGGCAAGAAAATGATGCGGGATTTTCAATATTATTATCTAACCCTTCATATAACTTAGTAACTCGATACAATTCAATATTATAATTTATAACATTTAAATCTAATGTAAACAAACAATGACCTCCAGTGCATTTAGAAATTCTCTTGTTTATTATTATCGGATCTTTTTCATTTTTTAATTCGATTAATAAATTCTGAAAATTCTCCTCAATTTTATTAATTGGAGAAAGAGTAAACTCAACTTTATCCATAATTAATTATCCCTCAACAATCTTAATCTCCTCCTCAGTTAACTCATATAAAGCATAAACCATATGATCTATCTCTTTATCTGTTTTATCTATTTCAGCTTTTAGGGAAAGTGCTTTTTGTTTATTTTCTTCAAATAAATCAATCCATTCAAACTCATCTTTTTTTGTAAGTGGTGTTCCTTTTATTGATTTTATTGCTTTATTTAATTCTTTGATGAAATCAACAAACTCTAATTCATACCATTTTTCGAGTTTTCCAGAGAGCTTTTCGATATTATATTGTGAAGCAAAATATAAA
>CALPRR020000186.1 GCA_943326025.2 Candidatus Kuenenia stuttgartensis
GAAAGTAAAAAATTGAATGAATTTATCGTTATTCTATCAAATTGGAATATGAAAAAAGATTCAGCTCAAGCAATCGTTAAACAACATCCAGAACAAACAGAAGCTGTGAATCAATCCTTAACTATAGAATTTAATATTTTCCAAAATGCTAGGCAACAATTAATTGCAAACAATCCCAATTCACCTTCATTGATTGCTACATTATCTTCATTTGACACAGAAAAAGAATTTACAACTTATGAAACAGTTATAAACCAATTAGTAAAAGGTTTTGGTGAATCTCCAACAATTAAAGAAGTTTACAAGAATTACACTCAACTAAAAGCAAAGAAAGAAGCTGCGAATATGTTTGCTCCAGGTAAAAAAGCAACTGAATTTAAAGGCTTAAGACCAGATGGAAAAGAATTAAAACTTTCTGATTTAAAAGGAAAAGTTGTATTGATTGATTTCTGGGCTTCTTGGTGTGGGCCATGTAGAAGAGAAAATCCAAACGTGATCAAAGAATATGCTTTATATGAAAAAGATGGTTTTACTGTAATGAGTGTTTCTTTAGATACTGATAAAGCAAAATGGATGGAAGCAATTAAAGCTGACAATTTAAGTTGGACAAATCACATTAGCGATTTAAAAGGTTGGCAAAGTGATATTGCAAGATCTTATCAAGTTCAAGGTATTCCTTTTACAGTTTTAATTGATAAAGAAGGAAATATAATCAAAACAAACCTTCGAGGTGAAGCATTACATGAAGAATTAAAAAGAATTTTTGGACACTAAAAAATGTCAGAATCAACTAAAAAGAATATATATTTTGCTTCTGACTTTCATTTAGGTGCGCCTAACTATGAAAAAAGCTTAGAACGTGAAAAAAAAATAGTTGCTTGGCTTAATTTTATTGAACCAACAGCTAAAGAAATCTATTTAGT
The DNA here is from genome assembly GCA_943326025.2 of Candidatus Kuenenia stuttgartensis. Taxonomy (GTDB): domain Bacteria; phylum Bacteroidota; class Bacteroidia; order Flavobacteriales_D; family Crocinitomicaceae; genus CAIUKX01. The sequence continues at coordinate 924 of CALPRR020000186.1, forward strand.
TGGAGATATTTTTGATTTTTGGTTTGAATACAAACATGCAATTCCCAAAGGATTTGTTCGTCTTCAAGGAAAAATAGCTGAATTAACCGACTCAGGGATTCCCGTGCATATTTTCACAGGAAATCATGATATGTGGATTTTTGATTATTTACCAAAAGAACTTGGAATCACTTTACATCGTGAACCTCAAAAAATTCAGATTGGTGACAAAAAAATTTATATCGGTCACGGTGATGGTTTAGGTCCTGGAGATCAAATGTACAAATTCTTAAAACGATTTTTTGCTAGTAAATTTTGTCAATGGTCCTTCGCACGTTTACATCCAAACTTCGGGATTTGGTTAGCAAATCAATCTTCTAGAAAAAGTAGAGCTGCTGGAGCAAAACAAGATGAAAAATTCTTAGGTGATGATAATGAATGGTTAGCTATTTATTCTAAGGAAATATTACAACAAGAACATTTTGACTACTTCATATTTGGTCATAGACATCTTCCATTAAAGTTAAAAGTTGGAGAAAATTCAACGTATTATAATCTTGGAGAATGGCTAAATTATAATACTTACTTAGTTATTAATGAAACATCTGCCTTTTTTAATAAATGGGAGAATAATTCAGAAAAGATTTTTATTGATTAGTATTAATTTATTTTAAAAATCATTTTGTAAAAACTCAAAATATTTTATCTTTGCTTCATTAACAATTATTATATGAAAACAGGAACTGTAAAATTTTTCAATGAAACTAAAGGTTTTGGTTTTATTAAAGAAACTGATACAAATCAAGAGTATTTTGTACACGTATCAGGTTTAGTTGATAAAATCAACGAGAATGACCAAGTTACATTCGAATTGAAAGAAGGAAAAAAAGGATTGAATGCTGTAGAGGTAAAATTAGCTTAAGCTTATATATAGTCATTAATTTTTTGAAAAGCTTCACTAATTTAGTGAAGCTTTTTTCATTATAACAAATACATGGAACAACAATTAATTTCAAAGAAGACATTTCGATATTTTACTAAAGGAAATATTGAGAAAGCAAAACATTTACTAATTGTTTTACATGGTTATGGACAACTAGCTGAATATTTCATTAAAAAATTTGAAGATTTATCTGAAGATTACTTTATCGTTGCACCTGAAGGAATGCATCGTTTTTACCTAAAAGGCAGTAGCGGAAGAGTTGGTGCTTCATGGATGACAAAAGAATCTAGACAAACTGATATCTCTGATAATATAAATTGGTTAAACGAACTTTATACTCAAATTAATTCAAAAAAGAAGTTTGATAAAAAAATAGTCCTTGGATTCTCACAAGGTGGTGCAACATCAGCTCGATGGATCAATGAGCGAAAGGATATTACAAGCTTTATATTATGGGCGAGTGTTTTTCCTCCAGACCTATTAATTGGAAATGAAATTATTAATTCAGAAGAACGTTCAAATCATTTTGTTTTAGGAAATAAAGATGAATATTTTACAAAAGAACAACAATCTGAATGTCTTTCATTTTTCGCTAAAAACAATTATAAAACGCACGTTTTCAATGGTAAACACACTACAAACTCTGAAATTCTGAAATCAATTTTATCTGAAATATGAATTATTTCAAATTTTATTTCAAATTGACACTTAAATTTGGCACAATTTCTGATATTTGTACAGAAAATTAACAAAACATGAAAATTTTATTATTCGCATTCGCTTTAATTAGTGTTATTTCATTTGGTCAAGATAAAGAACAAAAGGATACAAAATCTCAAGCAATTTTAGATAAATTATCTACTAAAATGAAAGGTTATAAATCTTTCTATATAGAATTTAGTGCTAATATTAAAAACGCCTCTACTGGAACAAATGAAAGTGAAACTGGTAAAGGTTGGGTAAAAGACAAAAAATATTACGCATCATATGGTGATAATACAATCATCTCGAATGGAATCAAAACTTGGACGATCGTAAAAGAAGAAAAAAGTGTATACGTTACTGATGCAAACGATGATGATGAAGAGTCAATGAATCCTAAAAAATTAATGACAATTTGGGAAACTGGATTCAAAAACAAATATGAAAAAGAAGAAACTTTAGGTGGTGAAACAGTTCACGTGATTTATTTATACCCTAAAAATGCTGCTAAAGTAAATTATCATACAATTATTTTGTATATCTCTAAAAGTACAAACGAGTTAAAAAAAGCAATCTTAAAATCAAAAGATGCAACTGTTATGACTTATTCTTTATCTAAATTCACTGGTAATGAAACTATTGATGATTCAAAATTCGTATTCGATCAAAAGAAATATCCTGGATATAAAGTGATTAAAGATTAATAAATTCTTAATCTATAAATATTTAAGCGAGATAATTCATCTCGCTTTTTTAATGTCCAATAATTTAAACAAAAAAAAAGCCTATGTAATTAATTTACACAGGCTAATCATTTCATGAGGTATTTCTAGTAAGCCATTAATTCAGATAATGCTTCTTCTAAACGTTGTTTTGGTAAAAACTGAACTTCTAATTGCTCAGCAAATGGAACTGGTGTATCAATTGAACCGATACGTTTTACTGGAGCATCTAAATCTTTGAAACAATTCTCAGTAATCAAAGCGACTAACTCTCCTCCTATTCCACCTGTAATACAATCTTCATGAAGAACGATTACTTTTCCAGTTTTACGAACTGCTTTATAAATTGCTTCAGTATCTAATGGTAACAAAGTTCTTAAATCAATGATTTCAGCAGAAATATCCGAATGTTTACTCATCAATTCAGTCGCCCAATGAACTCCCATACCATAAGTAATAATTGTTACATCGTTTCCTTCGCTAACAGTTCTTGCTTTACCAATCTCTATAGTGTAATACTCATCAGCTACATCACCTTTAATACTTCTATATAAATTTTTGTGCTCAAAGAACATTACTGGATTTGGATCTTCAATTGAAGCCGCTAATAATCCTTTTGCATCTTCTGGAGTTGAAGGATAAACTATTTTTAATCCTGGTGTATGGAAAAACCAAGCTTCATTGCTTTGAGAATGAAAAGGTCCAGCTGCAGATCCAGCTCCAGTTGGCATACGAACAACAACGTCCGCTTTTTCATTCCATCTCCAATGTAATTTCGCTAAATTATTTACGATTTGATTGAATCCACATGTTACGAAATCAGCAAATTGCATTTCAACAACTGCTTTCATTCCATTGATTGACAAACCTAAACCTGCTCCAACTATTGCTGATTCACAAATAGGTGTATTTCTGATTCTATCTTTTCCAAATTTATCAACGAAACCTTCCGTTACTTTAAAAGCACCACCGTATTCAGCGATATCTTGTCCCATGATTACCAATTCAGGATATTTCTCAAATGATTGAGATAAACCATCCTGTATTGCATCGATGAAACGTTTCTCTGTTTTTGTTCCTTTTGCTTCAACTACTTCTTGAGAAAATGGAGCATAAACATCTTTCAACTCATCTTCTAAAGAAGGAATGATTGCAGGTTCGTTATTCGCCTCATCAAAAGAAGTTTGAATTTCTTCTTTGATTTCGTTTTTAATTTGTTCCGCTAATTCATCTGTTAGTATATTATTCTCTTTTAAGAATAATTCATAGTTTGAAACAGGATCTTGTTTTGACCATTCATCTTGTAAACCTTCTGGATAATATTTCGTTCCTGAAGCTTCCTCATGACCACGCATTCTAAA
>CALPRR020000187.1 GCA_943326025.2 Candidatus Kuenenia stuttgartensis
AGTTAAAAAATTAGATACTGTTGTTGGTTTAGGTGATATTATCGTAACTACAACTGGTAACAAAGATATCGTTGTTGGTCGTCATTTCGAAAACATGAAAGATAAAGCGATCGTTTGTAATATCGGTCACTTCGATAACGAAATCGATATGGCTTGGTTGAACAAAAACCACGGAAACACTAAAAATACTGTTAAACCACAAGTAGATATCTACACAATCAACGGAAAAGATGTTATTATCTTAGCTGAAGGTCGTTTAGTAAACTTAGGTTGTGCAACTGGTCACCCATCATTTGTAATGTCTAATTCTTTCACAAACCAAACATTGGCTCAAATTGAATTATGGCAAAACAGTGCAAATTATGAAAACCAAGTGTACATGTTACCAAAACACTTAGATGAAAAAGTTGCATTATTACATTTAGCTAAAATTGGTGTTGAATTAGAAGTTCTTTCTGATGATCAAGCTAATTACATAGGTGTAAAAGTAGAAGGTCCTTACAAAGCTGAACACTACAGATACTAGGATGAAATTTTAAATTGTAGATTTTAAATTTACAATTTGAATACTAATATTTAAAGGAATCTCAATTGAGGTTCCTTTTTTTGTGTCTCAATATTTAAAGTATTATTATGACGAGAAGTTTTCAGGTGTATAAATGAAGAAGGTGTAAGCTTTTAATTAATAATTACTAAGTGTTTTTTTAAGATACTTAGTTTAGATTATAATTATATTTCACTAAAAAATTAAATTCTCGTTAAGTCAAGTGTTCGAAATACGATGTTGCTGGAATATCAATTATTTTATCATACATTTTAATTTTTTGTTTTCTAATAACTAACAAAATAAGTTTGAAGTTAGTACGATACATATTTTTTTAAAAAAAACTAAAATTTAATGTGATTTGAATATTTCTCAACATCAAGCTACCTCGATTACTTCCTTAATCTTCCCTAACAGCTCCTCACGTTTTGCAATAAATTTTGAAAGTTCCATTTTTCCAACTACTCCTTTTCGTTTATAAGATTGGAAATTAATCATGTATTTGTATGCGATTAAGCTGAATAAAGGTCCAATCAATAAGAAATAAGCAAAACCTAACCAATAGCTTGGATAAACGAAATTGTAGAAAACAAAAATGTATGGAATGTTTAAGATACCCCAGATCAATTTTCCCATCATCATTTTTACGGAACTCCAGAAAACTCTTCGTTTGAATGTCTTTTCAGCAAATTTCTTTGTTACGATATAAGGAATAATTCCATGTAGAATTCCAATCAATGCAAAAGGCCAAATAAAAATTAAAAACAGAAATTCTTTCATGCGAGATTTTTTGGTTAACGCATCAAATACATAATTTTCTTGTAATTTGAATCGTTTTAATAGTGAAAAATAACCCTCGGTTTCTTTTTTTAATTTGACTAATTCTTCGTTATTATCTAAATCTTGTTCGTTCATCCAAAGTGCTAACTTACGCGAATAATTCCAACGTTCTTTTAACGGAATTGAATCATCATGCGAATCAGAATTCATTCCTTTTCTAGTTAACATCATTACATTTTCATGAAATGAAGCCCATTCTTTATTTTCAACGTGGGTAATTTGTTCTTGCATTAACTTTTCTATTCGCTTCGTTAATGTATTTATCACTTGATTTGGGTTTTCTAAAAATTGCTCTTTGTAATCATTCAAGCAAATTTTATCAGAAGCAGAAATCAATAATTCGCTTTGCATTTTACTAGGCTCCGTGTAATTACAGCCTATAGCAGCGATGTAAACTTTCTTTTTCCAATTCATTTCTTCCAGGGCCATAAAGCCTATTCGAACAGCGCCTTTTTTAACAGGTTTTAACCTTCTTATAAATACGTCATCTGTAAATCCTTCACCAAAAATCAATAAATTACGACCAAAAGATAAGATTCGTGAACATCGTTTAAATACTGCTTCATTTTTCCCTTTTGTATCTTCACCATCTAACTGTCTGTAAATTGGTAACATATGAGAAGCCCATAGTACAGGTTTTAATAATCCTTTAAATACATCAGAACGTGTCATGAAAAATACAATTGGTCTGAAAGTAGTTGCAATAACTAATGGATCCATAAAGGATGCGGCATGATTACTAACATAAATTGTTCTACCATAAAATTGCTTTGGACCATTTACTCCAACTTTCCTTTTGTAATAAAAGGGTATTGAAATTCGTAGTGTAATAAAAAGCAAAAAGTAAAAAAAACTCATCATATATTGTTGAATTTTGGTTTGTAAAAGTAAAGAAAATTCAAATAGGTTTTTTGTATTAATAAGTTAATAAAAAGTCTATATGGAAAACATTTTGAGAGTAACTTAAATTCGATAAGAATGTACTTTAACTTAGTAGAAAATAGCGTAAATGAAAACAATTGGAATTTTTTGTGGAGGATTTTCTTCTGAATTCGATATATCAATAAAAAGTGCTACAACGATATTAAATAATTTCCCTGATGGATACAACGTTTTCTTAATCGAAGTGAAACGTGAAAACTGGACAGCTAAATACAAAGGTGGGGAATATCAATTAGATTTGAATTCGTTGAGTTTTAATGTAGGTAGTGAAACAATTTCATTGGATTATGGTTTGACTTATATTCACGGAAACCCTGGTGAAAATGGAAAAATTCAAGCTTTCTTAGAAATGAAAGGAATACCTTGTATTAATTCTGGTGCTTTAGCTTCTGAGTTGTCTTTTGATAAATGGTATTGCAATCAATTTTTAAAGGGATTTGGAATTCCTGTTGCAAAATCATTGTTTTTAACATCTCCAACTGATTTTACTATTGATGAAATCGTGGAAGAATTAGGTTTACCTTTATTTGTGAAACCTTCAGATTCTGGTTCAAGCTATGGAATCTCAAAAACGAAAACGAAAGAAGAAATTGCAGCTGCGATAGAATTTGCTTTTAAGGAAGGAAATACAATTGTAATCGAATCTTTTTTAGATGGAACGGAAGTTACATGTGGTGTGTACAGAAGTAATCATGAACTTTTAGCGTTACCGTTAACTGAAATTGCAACTGAAAATGAATATTTTGATTACGAGGCTAAATATTTAGGACAATCACAAGAAATTACTCCAGCTAGAGTTTCAGATGAAATTAGAAACAAAGTTCAAGCAGTAGCTAAAAGAGTGTATCAATTATTGCAGTTAAAATCGATTTCAAGAATTGATTTTATGATTGTAAATGATGTTCCTCATGTTATTGAGGTGAATACAACTCCTGGTTTTTCTCCAGCGAGTATTGTTCCTCAAATGATAGCAGCTGAAGGGAAAACAATCAAACAATTTTGGACGGAGATTTTTGCGAGTGAAATGAGTCATTAGTCAATAGTCATTAGGAATTAGTTTTTTATTATTAGCATGAAGAGAGTTTTATTTTTTATATCAATTGTTTCATTTTCTGTTTTTGGGCAGAAGGAAGCGAAAGAACAAGAGGCATTTGAATTGTCTCAAAAAGCGATTGAATTAATGGATTTTGGGAAGGTTGATCAGTCGATTACTTTGCTAGAAAAATGTATTACGTTGGATCCGACAAATTTCAATTACCCTTATGAATTAGGGTATGCTTATAAGCTTCAAAGAGATTATCAGAATGCAATTTTGACCTATAAAAAAGCGGTAAAATACAAAGATGCAACTGATCAATGTTATCAAATGTTGGGAAATGTGTATGAAGCATCAGGAGATTTAGAAGGCGCTTTGAAATCTTATAAAAAAGGATTGAAAAAATTTCCTAAATCAGGCAAATTATATTATGAAATAGGCAATATTCAAGCAGATAAAAATGAAGCTTTGAAATATTATGAAAAAGGTATAAATGCGGATCCTTCTTACCCAACAAACTACTATGTTTTGGCTAAATATTTTTTAACTCAAACCAAAGTGGAAATGTGGGGAATGATCTACGGAGAATTGTTTATGAATATTGAAAGAGGTTCAGCAAGAACGGAAGAAATTGGAAAATTAATCTATGATAAATATAAATCTGAGCTTAAAGTTTTGGCACCAAATTCAATTTCTGTAAGTTTTTATAATGCAGTAATAGATGTAAATAATTCGTCTAAAATTCCATTTGGAATGAAAGTTTATGAACCACTTTTAATGTTAAGCGCAATTGGAATTGATTCTGTTTCGATACTAAATATGAATAAAGTTAGAACAGGATTTACTCAAAAATATTTTGAAAGTAATTACAACAAGGAATATCCAAATGTATTATTTGATTGGCAAAAATTATTAATCGATAGTAAGTATTTTGAATGTTATAATTACTGGTTATTGATGAAAGGAAATGATGATGAATTTCATAAATGGTATGTTTCAAATTCAAAAATATATGATGAATTTATAGTTTGGTTTTCAAAAAACAAATTGTTGATTAATGACCAAAATAGATTTGTTCGTTTTGAAAATTAATGATGGAAACGTCAATTAATTTTACGATTTCAAAAAAACTTTCAAAACTTTAAAATTTTCATTTATCAATGAAACATTATTTCCAACTTCAGCTTACGATGCTAAAACGTCTATTTTCAGAAGTTA
>CALPRR020000188.1 GCA_943326025.2 Candidatus Kuenenia stuttgartensis
AAATGGTGCTAATATTATTACTGGTACTTCAACTTCAATTACTGCAAATGCTACTGATTCAGATGGTACTATTTCTCAAGTTGAATTTTTTATTGATGGTGTTTCTGTTGGTGTTGATGTAACTTCTCCTTATTCTAATACTTATGTTGCTACTGTTGGTTCTCATACAATTTTAGCTAAAGCAACTGATAACTCTGGTGATTTAACAACTTCAAGTAGTGTTACAATTAATGTTGCAAATAATCAAGCTCCTTCAATTTCACTTACTGCACCTTCTGCAGCAATTGATGCTGATGTAGTTTCATTATCAGCTACTGCTTCTGATGTTGATGGTTCAATTGCTCAAGTTCAGTTTTATGTTGATAATGTTTTAGTTGGTACAGATGTAACTTCTCCTTATGCTTCTAATTATACAGCTGTTGTAGGAACACATTTAGTTAAAGCTGTTGCAACTGATAATTTAGGTTTAACAACAACAACTTCTAATTCTACTTTAACAGTAGTAAATAATAATCCTCCAACTGCAGCGATAACTTCACCTTCTGCTACAGCTTCTTACATTGCTCCAAATGTTGTAACTATCAATGCTACTGCAACTGATGCTGATGGAACTGTTGCTCAAGTTGAGTTTTTAGTAAACAATGTAGTTGTAGGAACTGATGCTTCGTCACCATATTCTTTTGCTTGGACAAGTACACCAGGTGTTGCTAATCTTAAAGTAAGATCTACAGATAATAAAGGAGCTGTTACTAACTCTGCAATTGTTTCATTAAACATTGCTGATCCAAATGCATTACCATATGAATTAGGTACTATTTCTCAAATTTGTAATATACCTACTTTTTGTATTCCTTTGTCAGTAGCTGTTACTACACCAGTAGATAATGTAAAAGGTTATGACATTACTTTAAACTATGATAGAACTAAAGTAACTCCAACTGGAAACATTACATTATATAATGATTTAATTAACTCTTCATTAGTTGAAACAGCAAATACAATTGATGCTGCAAATGGAGTTATGAATATTTCAGTTTTCTTTAAAGGATCTGCTCCTAGTTCAACTGAATTCAATGGTACAGGTAAAATTTTCTGTGTTGAGTTTACTAAAACTGCTAACTTCCAACAAATTGATACAGCTGTAGTTTCAGCTACTTTCTTACAAGAAAGTTATATTACAGGTGTTGCTACAAGATCGGTTTCAAATGGTAAAGCAATTACTTACAGAAATGAAAACTTTGTTGGAACTTTAAAATTCTGGTCTGATAATAGTGCAATTAAATATGATGCAGGTGCTCCTAATACATATTTAATTACAAATATTCAAGGTGCTGATGTATCAACAGGTGTTTTAAATGCTAATAACATTCTTGTTAACCCATCATTATTAGGTACATTTAATTATTCTTTAACTAATGGATTAGGAATTAGTATCAAGAGAGATATTGATAATCTTGCAGTTGTTCAAGGTTTAATTAATGCAGCTGATGTCGCTTTAGGAAAAGATTTAATTACTAATGTATCTTCATTTACTCCTTCTATTTATCAAGCAATTGCTTTAGATGTTAATATCGATGGTGTTGTAAGTGCTGGTGATATTTCTCAAATCAAACAAAGAGCAACATTAAACATACCTGAGTTCCAACAAGCATGGAATTATTCAAATGCTGGTGTTTCAAACGGTCAAGCTTCTAAAGATTGGATATTTGTTGATTCTGCTAGAATTCAAAATAATGCAGCTTACCAGAGATCTTCTACTTTCCCATTAAATGATAACGTTGGTTTTTCTAAAGCAAAAGTTCCTGTAACTCCATTTGTTTTAAGTGTACCAGTTTCTAGTTATTCTGACTGTCCAGTTATCACAGCTGAAACTTACAAATCAATTATGTTAGGTGATGTTGATGGAAGTTATGCTGCTTTCAACGCTGATGGTGTTTTGAAAAGTTTAGAAAACAATGGTAAAGTTATTTTAGATGTAACAAATGCAATAGATAATGGAACTTCAATTGATATTCCAGTTTCAATTATGTCTGCTACTGATGTTAGAGCTTTAGATTTCGCTTTCAAATTCAATGAGGATAAATTAACTTTTAATTCAATTGTTTCAAATAACAATGAAATTGATGGTTTTGCACACTTCAATGAAAATGATAGAACATTAAGATATACAGCAACTGATATGACAAACTTTGATTTAAACAAAGTTGTTTTAACTGTAAGATTTGATAAAGTTAATGGTAATGTTACTGCTAATGATATCAACTCAACTTTTGGTTTATTAAATGGTAAAGTAGCTCAAGTTGAATTAGATGCTTTAACTAATAGTTTATCTTCTTTATCTTCAATGTTGGTGAATATTTTCCCAAATCCAACGATGAATATTTTAAACATCGTTTCACCAGAAAATGCAACTGTAGAAATTATGGATGTAACTGGTCAAAATGCACTTATACAATCTACTGTAAATGCTAACGAACAAACAACATTAAATGTTGAAGGTTTTGCAGCTGGTATGTATGTTGTAAAAGTTTATAACAACAATTTCAATAGAATTGAAAGAATTGTTATTTCTAAATAATTTATTTTCATCGATAAATAACAAAGAAGTCGTTCCTAATCTATTTAGGGACGACTTTTTTACATTAATAATTGATTAAAAACAAAAAAAATGAAATTATTATTTACTATTTCAGCATTACTATTTACTACACTAATTTTTGCTCAAAAAGATTTAAATCAAGATAAAAGTTTGACTGATTCAATGCTTTTCGATTTAGATCAATCGGTTGTTACATCTGTTTCTGGTACAACATATATAGATGTTCCTATGTACATAAAATCTACTTCTGTAGTAAATTCATTTGATTTTTGGTTTAAATATGATGAAACAAAATTAACATATGATACTGTTGTTTCTAGTTTTCCTTCTTTAGATCCATTTACAAGTTTTAACGCTAATAATCATTATTTAAGTAATACCACTTCTGGTCCAAATAGCAATTATGTTGTCCCATTAAATACAACTTTATTGACTATTCGATTTATATTATTAAATCCATGTTCTAAAATAATAAGTTCTGATTTTAATTCAATTAATACTTTGACAAACGGTACTAATTGTAATAATCGTTTTATCTCACCTACACAAACTCAACAAATACCTGCTATTATTTCAACAAATTCTTTTTATTGTTCTAATCGATCGATAACTTTTTCTTATCCATCATCAATTTCGGGAGAAACCATAACAAATTATTCATGGGATTTTGGTAATTCTATTACTGACAATAATCAAAACTCTTCTGTTACCTATGTTAATGATGGAGATTATACAGTAACTCTTATAACTACTAATTCATCTGGTTGTTCTTTTACAGCCTACAAATATATTCATGTTGATAGTTCTCCAATTGCAAGTTTTATATCTTCTTATGATTCAAATTCGGGAGTTTCAACATTTACTAATACTTCAACTATTTCTACAGGTACAATTAATCAATTTGATTGGAGTTTTGGAGATAATTTAACTTCTACAATAGAAAATCCTACTCATATTTATTCTTCACTTGGAACATACACCGTTAATTTAACTGTTACATCAATGATTGGATGCTCAGATAGTACTTCAAATACTATAACAATAACTCCAATGACTAATAGCTTAGAAGAATTAAACAGTTTATCTAATGTAACAATTTTTCCAAATCCTGCTTCGACTAATGTTGTAATAAAAGTTAAAGAAAAATCTACATTATGTTTATTTGACTTAGCAGGAAATCAACTTTCAGAATTAATCAATTTAGAACAGAATGATCAGCATACATTAAATTTAACTTTATTCTCTTCAGGCTTTTATATATTGAAAGAAATGAATGAAAATAATTCTAATATGTACAAAATTGAAATTATAAAATAATTAATCTAAAATAACCATCTAATTCAATTCTTTTTTAAAGAATACAAATCCAACCTTCTGTCCTTTAAGTTTTTTACACTTCCATGAACATGAAGCTCTTGCAGAAGATCTAAATCGACATCACATATTAATATCATCTCAGTATTAGGTGTAGCTTCTGCTTTCACTCCATTTGTTGGAAAAGCAAAATCGCAAGGAGTGAAAACAGCAGATTGCGCAAATTGAATATCCATATTACTCACTTTTGGTAAATTACCTACACAACCAGCAATGGCTACGTAGCATTCGTTTTCAATTGCTCTAGCTTGAGCACAACGTTTTACGCGATGAAATCCATTTTGGGTATCAGTTAAAAATGGTACAAATAAGATTTTCATTCCTTCATCTGCTAATAATCTACTTAACTCTGGGAATTCTGAATCGTAACAAATCAAAATTCCTATTTTACCACAATCTGTATCAAAGGTTTGTAAATGATTCCCACCTATCATCCCCCAAGAGTTGGCTTCACTAGGAGTAATGTGAAGTTTTCTGAATTGCTCATTAGT
>CALPRR020000189.1 GCA_943326025.2 Candidatus Kuenenia stuttgartensis
AGTAGATTTTCCTAGAACATCATCTTTTACGATGTACAATGTTGCACCTGCAGGTCCAAGATTTTTTTGAGCACCTGCATAAATTAAATCAAAATCACCAACATTTATTTCTTGAGCAAAAATATCAGAGGACATATCGCAAACTAATGGTAAATCAGTTTTTGGAAATTCTTTGAATTGTGTTCCGTAAATCGTATTGTTAGATGTGAAATGTAAATAATCAACATCGTTTGGAATCACAAAGTTTTTAGGAATATATGAGAAGTTTTTATCTTCAGAAGAAGCGATCACATTTACATCAACTCCAACTTTTTTAGCTTCTTTAATTGCACCTGAAGCCCAAGTTCCAGTATTAATATAAGCTGCTTTTTTAGTGTCACGCATCATATTTAATGCAGCGATTGTAAAACCTAAAGTTGCTCCACCTTGTAAATAAGCTACTGAATATCCTGCAGGAACATTTAATGCTTTTTTAACTAAGTCAATTGCTTCGTCCATTACGGCAACGAAATCTTTGTGACGATGAGAAACTTCAAGAATTGATAATCCGTTAAAATCAAGAACTGCATCAGCTGCTTGTTTGAAAACGTCCTGAGGTAAAATACAAGGACCTGCTCCGAAATTGTGTTTCATTGTTTGATGTTTTTTGTTTGCTTATTTACTTTTACAAAAATGTCAATAATTTTTATTTTAGCGCTTGTTTTTATATCTTAAAAGCATTAAAATATTAATTTATCACATAAAAAAATGGCTTTCCAATTCGGAAAGCCATTTTAAAATTATGCTTCAGTTGCTTTTTCTTTTTTTGGAGCAGCTTTTTTAGCAGGCGCCTTTTTTTCTTTTACTACTTTTACTTCAGTTACAGGAGCTGTAGAAGTTGTTTTTTTACGAGGACGAGTTATTCCGAATGAACCCATTGCTCTTTTTCCTTTTGCAGTTTTTTTGTCTCCTCTTCCCATATTTATTTTGTTTAATTTATTATCTAATTTAGATTTATGCAAATATATGAATGTATTTGATAGAAATAAATGATTTTCGGTATATTTTTATTTAGATAATTACTTGAATTGCTAAAAAAGAGCAACTTTCAACTTTATATAGTGTAAAATGTATGAATATTACTCAACTTTAAAAAATGCGTTTAAAATAATTGCTAATTCAATTTGAAATTTATTTTTTATCAAAACTATACTTTTAATTAAAAAAAAATGTATATTTAATTTTATTCACTAAAAAAGATGCTATGAAAAAAATACTACTCTTATCGACTTTTATTTTTATCTGTTCTATCCTTTATTCTCAATCAAAAATTAAAGGACAGACATTACATAAGCCTTCATTTGAGCAATTCAAAGGGAAAGTTAAAACATTAGAAGTTTCTATTTATGATGCTGAAGATAAATTAGGTGAAGCAGTAAAAACGGATTTGGAAAAAAAGTATTTAGAAACATATTCAATTGATGGAAATAAACTAGAAGAAGTTCATTATCTAAATAACAATGTTGTTTCCGAGAAATTTAACTTTGAGTATGATAAAAATGGCAATTTATTAAATGAAACAAAGTATAACGCCAGTGGCAGAATGTATGAAAAGTATGTTTATAAATACAACGAAAAAGGTTTTTTAATAGAAGTGTTGGATTATAACAGCGATACTTTAGTTGATGGAAAATCAGAGTATGTAAATGATGCAAATGGAAATGCAATTGAAGAAAAAGATTTAAATTCAAATGGAATAGTATATGATAGCTATTCTTATAAATATGATGATAAAGGTAATCTGATTGAAGAAAATGATTACAACAGTCGAAATGTTTTAAATGAACATTTTGTTTATAGGTATGATGCTAATGGAAATTTGATTGAAAATAGTATTTACAATTCTTCTAATATACTTTTTGATAGATTTACCTTCGTTTATGATGAAAAAGGGAATGTGATAGAAGAAGTAGATTATAATGGTGATGGAGCAATTTTTAAGAAAAATGTTTACAAATATCATTATGACCATAATGGGAATTGGATTAAAAGAACAAAGTACAATGTTCTTAATGAAAATACAAAGGAACCGGATTCAATTATTGAAATCAAGATTGGTTATTTTAATTAAATTAAATCCCCTATAACCTTATATATAAATTTGGTTATAGGGGTTTTTAGTATATTGTCAGTGGCCTGATCTCTAAATCTAAATTATAAAAGTTTTAAAGCTTTAAAATCTAGGTGTAAACTACTGTTTTGTATTCATATTAAGTTTATTAGGCAGAAATTTGTATTTTTTAAATAAATAATTATTCCTTCTTTTTAGTTTTAAACTGACAATTATTCTTGATTAATTCGTAAGCGAATTTCCTCTTATTATGTATAATAATATTTCCTCTTTTTTAATGTGTTAAGTTAATTCATACTTTTCAAAAATTATTAAATTTATTCTGTTTTACAATTTAAATAAAGCTTCAACATGAATTTTAAAATCACAGTTTTAAGTGTGTTATTTATATTCTCATTTTGCTTGAATGTAAACGCTCAAAAAGCTAGAAAAATCTTTAACTATCTTCAAGAGAATCAACTATCTCTGGCAGTTGAAGAGTATAATAAAATTTCTAGTGATAAGGAATATGATAATGACGATAAAGTATTATTCGCTTATGCAAAATGTCTATTTCAAATAGATACTAGTTATCAGAAATATAATCCTATTCAATCAATAAAGGATTTCAATAATATTTCTGTTAGTTCATACACTAAAGAGTCAATAGATAAATTTCTAGTAAAATATAGTTTATCTAATGAAATTATATCAGATAGAATAAACCGCCAAATTCATCTTCAGGCAAAAAAAATAAATACAGTTGAATCTTATAAAAATGCGTTAAATGTATGCTCAAGTAATTATAAGGATGAATTCGAAAAATTAATTGAATATAAAATTAAAATAGAATTACATTATATAAAATCTCTTATTGATTTACATCAATTAATGAACAAATATCAAAATTATATATTTCAAAGTAACACTATTGATTCATTTTATATATGCAATAAATCATTTTCATATGATACGCTAATAATTTTAACAAAACAAAAAGTTCAAGAAAAATATAAAGACAGTACTTTATTAACAATTTCAAATATTTTGTTTGAAGATGCTATAGAAAGTAATGAATACGAGTTATTAAAGAAATTTAATTTAGAATTTAAAACTGATAATAGGGTTTCTGAAATTAATGAGAAATTAAAACTATTTAAATTCGCTGAAATCTCAAATAGTCAATTAAATAAATTAAAGGAGAAATATTATATACCTATAGGATTTAATGATGGTATTGCTCCATTTATAATCAATAATAAAATTGGTTATTTTGATACAACTGGAAAAATTATAATTCCATGTATTTATGAATTTCCAAAAGGTAAGGTCGATTTCAAAAATCACATTTCAAAAGAAGGATTTGTTAGAGTGCAAAAAGAAGAAAAATTTGCATTTTTTAATATTAGAGGGAAACAAATAACAGAGTTTAAATATGATTGGTTATTTGAATTTAAAAATGGACTAGCAGTCGCACAGATAAATGATTCTCTTAAAAAATATCCCGAAGATTATTGTTGTAAATGGAAAATAGTCATCATTGATACTTCAGGAAAAGAAGTTGTTCCAGAAAAATATAATAGTATTAGTGATTTTAAGGAAAATTTAGCTACTATTTCTATAAACGGAAAATATGGTGTAATTAACAATAAAGGTGAATTAATTATATCATTAAAATATGATGGTATGGGAGAATTTAAAGAAGGTATTGCTATCGTTAGAATTAATGAAAAATATGGTATAATTAATCATTATGGAAAAGAAGTTGTTTCAGTAAAATATAATAGTATTAGTGATTTTAAGGAAAATTTAGCTACTATTTCTATAAACGGAAAATTTGGTGTAATTAACAATAAAGGTGAATTAATTATACCATTAAAATATGATGGTATAGGAGAATTTAAAGAAGGTATTGCTATTGTTTCATTAAATCATAAATATGGGATTATAAATAATCAAGGTAAAGAAATAGTTAAACCTTATGAATTTGATTTCATTAGAGAGTTCAAAGATGGTTTTTTTGAAGTGGGCACTGTGGGCACTGGAAATGAATTTGAATTAGTAGGAATTATGAATACTTCTGGTCACTTAATTATACCTTTGGGTATATATTCTTGGATTGAATATAAATCTAGTTCTTTTCAAACTGGTTTTTTTATAGTCTATAGAAATGGTAAAAAAGGTGTTTTAAACTCTAATGGTGAAGAAATAATACCTTTAACCTATGAACAAATATATATAAAAAAGTGTTTAATTCTTGGAAATAAAAATAACAAATGGGCTCTATTTGATAAGTTTGGTAAAGAAATAAATTCTTATTTGTGTGATG
>CALPRR020000190.1 GCA_943326025.2 Candidatus Kuenenia stuttgartensis
CGGTCTTATGCTTATTTTATCAGACATTGTTTTTTGTTTTATGTAAAAGTAGTTTATTTTACGAAATTAATTTTTTAAAATATAATCTTATAAAATTTTAACGTACGCTTTCAATATAAATGGCGTAAATTCTATTAACTTGCGAAAAAAATAGTGAATCAGTTGAAGAAAAAACGCAAATTGAATCTCTTTAAAGAGTTTGTCGAATCTGAGAAAATCGGAGGGGTTCTATTGTTGTTTGCAACAATTCTTTCGTTGTTATTGACAAATGTTTTTATTGGGGAAGACTATTCGAAATTTTGGAATATGTCATTTGGACATTTTTCAATTCAACATATTGTCAATGATGGTTTGATGACCATTTTCTTTTTATTAGTCGGCCTTGAGTTAGAAAGGGAAATTTACGTAGGTGAATTATCGAATATTCGAAAAGCACTTTTACCAATAATCGCTGCAATAGGAGGGATGATCTTTCCTGCTTTAATTCATTATGTCTTTAACGCTGGAACAATTACTCAATCTGGAGCTGGAATTCCAACGGCAACGGATATCGCTTTTTCATTGGCTGTATTATCCATTTTTAGTAAAAAAGTGCCCAATTCTTTAAAGATCTTTTTAACAGCATTAGCAATTGCAGATGATTTAGGTGCTGTATTTGTGATTGGAATATTTTACACGAAAACAATCTTTTGGGGAAATTTAGCGATTGCTTTGTCCATTTTTTTCCTTATGTTATTGTTCAATAAGTTTAAGGTTAAATCACTTTCTCTTTATTTATTATTCGGATTAGCAATGTGGTTTTTCATGTTAAACTCTGGAATTCACGCGACAATTAGTGGTGTTATGTTAGCATTTACGATTCCGTTTACAAAGGAAAATAACATTTCGATTACACTTCAACATAAACTACATAAACCAGTAGCATTATTTATTTTACCTTTATTTGCATTGGTAAATACGAGTATTTTCATTGGAAATGATTGGGCTAATAATTTATTCTCTGCCAATAGTCTAGGGGTGTTTTTTGGTTTAGTACTTGGAAAACCAATTGGTATTTTATTCGTTACTTTTTTAGCGATTACTTTTAAAGTAGCAAAGTTTCCTTCAGATATTCGATGGATTCATATTATTGGAGCTAGTTTATTAGCCGGTATTGGTTTTACCATGTCAATATTTGTTTCAGGATTAGCTTTTGAAGATGCAACAACAATCCAGTTTTCTCAAATATCAGTATTGATCGCTTCAACTGTAGCGGCTTTACTTGGAATGCTTTGGTTTTATTTTGTTATCAAAGAAATTCCAAACAAAAAATAAGATGAATATTCTAAATTTGAAATATATAGCCATTTTTAGACAAGTATTGAATTGGGCTAAAAGAAAATTAACACATCGTCAATTTATATTTCTTTCAAGTATATTAGTTGGTGTTTCAGTTGGTTTTGCTTCTGTAATATTAAAATTGTTTTTACATTCTATTTTTGAATTTATTTCAGATAATAAATTATTTCACTCTCAATATTTCTATGCTGTTTTACCTGTAACGGGAATTTTTTTAACGGTTTTTGTATTAAAACGTTTTTACGGTAATTCAAAATTTAAAGGACTTCCAAGTTTGTATAAAGCTATCAAAAAGAACTCAAGTTTAGTGCCTAAAAATCAGATGCATGCTCAAATTGTAACGAGTTCATTAACAGTTGGTTTTGGTGGTTCTGCTGGGGTTGAAGCTCCGATTGTATTAACAGGAGCAGCTTTTGGTTCAAACTATGCAAAAACCTATAAGTTAAGTTATAACGATAGAACTTTATTGTTGGCTTGTGGTGTTTCTGCAGGAATAGGAGCCGCTTTTAATGCGCCAATTGCTGGAGTTTTATTTGCATTAGAAGTGCTTTTAATAGATGTTTCAATAACTGCATTTATTCCGTTGATAATTGCAGCTGCTTCGGGAACTTTGATTTCTAAAATAATTCTTGGTTCATCAATCGTATTGTCTTACAATAACATTAAGACATTTGATTATTTTAATGTAATTTTCTATGTTTTACTTGGTGTTTTAGCAGGACTAATTTCTGTTTATCATGCGCGCGTTTTTTTGAAAATTGAAAATTTATTGCATAAATCAAATATAAGTCAGTTCGGAAGAGTTTTTATTGGTGGACTTTTACTTGCTTCATTAATTTTAATTTTTCCAAGTTTATATGGTGAAGGATATGAAAGTATTAAATGGCTTTCATTAAATCAAGAAAGTAAAATAATTACAAACAGTTTACTCCAAAACTTCATTCATAATGAATGGACTATTTTAATAATTGTTGGGATATTGATTTTTGTAAAAGCAATTGCGACTGGGCTAACGTTGGGTAGTGGGGGAAATGGAGGTAATTTCGCACCCTCACTTTTTGTTGGTGCTTATTTAGGCTTTTTTGTTTCTAAATCTTTTAACTTATTTACCAATTTTAAATTGCCGATAAGTAATTTTACTTTAGTTGGAATGGCTGGAATATTAAGTGGGTTATATCATGCACCATTAACAGCGATCTTCCTTATTGCAGAAATTACAGGTGGATATACTTTAATGATTCCTCTAATGATCGTTTCCTCTATTAGCTTTGCAATTTCGCGTTATTTTGAGCCTCTATCAATGGATATTAAGAAAATTTCAAAAGAAGTTGATTTAAATTCCACAGATAAAGATGCCAATATCTTATCAAGTATTGATTTAAACAAAATAATAGATAGAGATTATCAAACTATTCGACCTACTAATACACTAGGAGAATTAGTTGAATTAATTAAACATTCGGATAAGAATATTTTCCCTGTTTTGGATGAGAAAGACCTTTTTTGTGGAATTGTTTTAGTTGAACACATTAAAGATGTTATGTTTACGGCTAAATTATATGATCGAGTTTTAGTTAAAGAATTATTAATCCATCCAAATGTATATGCTACCTCTCATGAATCTATTGATTCTATATTGAAGAAATTAGATCAAAATGATTTTTGGTTTATACCTGTAATTGATGATTTAATTTTTCAAGGCTTTATTTCAAAAAATAAAATTTTATCAAATTATAGGGAAAAATTAAAAGAGACTATTATTGAATAACATCTTTTTGAAAATATTTCTTTCTGAACCAAAATGCCAATTTAACCAATGCGATTAGAGCTGGCACTTCAACCAAAGGACCAATTACTCCAGCAAATGCTTCACCGCTATTGATTCCAAATACGCCAATGGCAACTGCAATTGCTAATTCGAAATTATTACCAGTTGCTGTAAATGCTAAAGCAGTTGTCGTTGAATAATCTGCTCCCAAACGTTTTGCGAATAAGAATGTAACAACAAACATGACTGCAAAATAGATTACTAATGGAATCGCAATTTTCACTACATCTAAAGGAATTTTCACAATCATTTCCCCTTTTAGACTAAACATAATTACAATTGTAAACAACAAGGCAATCAATGTGATTGGAGAGATTTTAGGTAAATACTTTTTCGTAAACCATTCTTCCCCTTTGATTTTAATTAAGGCATAACGACTAATTATCCCCGCCAAAAAAGGAATTCCTAAATAGATAAATACGCTTTTGGCGATTTGTCCAATTGTGATTGAAATCCCTAAGCTTTTCATTCCAAATAATTCTGGCATTTTCGTTAAATAGAAATAGGCAAAACTTGAATACAAAAGGACTTGTAAAATGCTATTAATTCCCACTAAACCTGCAATGTATTCACGATTTCCTTCAGCTAATTCATTCCAAACAATGACCATGGCAATACATGGTGCGATGCCAATAAGAATCAATCCTGTAAAATATTCTGGTGAATCTTTCATGAAAATATAAGCCAACACAAACATGAAAAAAGGAGCAATAATCCAAGTGATAAACAAAGACATTCCAATCAATTTCAAGTTTTTAAATATCCGAGGAATTTCTTCGTATTTCACTTTCGCCAAAGGTGGATACATCATCAAAATCAAACCAATAGCCAATGGAATATTGGTTGTTCCATTCGATAAACTATCTAAAGAAGTTGAAATTGAAGGAATAAAAAATCCCAATCCAACTCCAATAATCATCGCTGAAAAAATCCATACGGTTAAATAACGATCTAAAAATCCTAATCGTTTTCTTTCGTGTGCAGGTGTACAATTATTACGTGACATTTATTATTTAATTAATGAAAAAACATATAAAGTTTCTAAAGCAATCTGTAAAGAGCGCTCTTTGTATTTTTGATCTTGTAATTCGGTTCCATCAAATTCCTTCGGATCATTGTAAGTTGTACCAATCCTTAATTCAACTCCTGGTATAAAAGGACAATTTTCTTCAGCATCCCCACAAGTCATGATTGCCGCAAAATTTGTAGAAGGATTAAACTCATCATTGTAAACTTTAGAAAAAC
>CALPRR020000191.1 GCA_943326025.2 Candidatus Kuenenia stuttgartensis
ATTTGACATGTATATTTTATAATGTAACTACGGGATGCAAAGTTATAATATTCACACTACAAATGGCAACTTATTTCAGATTATTTATCAAATATTGTCAAAAAGTAGGTAAATCGATGAAAACTAGTGATGAAATGCTAACATTTCCATCCTTGAGGAGGGATTAAGGGAGGTGACATTGGTGATCTTTCAGTGCGAAGAAAAAAGTCTCTTAATTACTCCAATTCTC
The DNA here is from genome assembly GCA_943326025.2 of Candidatus Kuenenia stuttgartensis. GTDB lineage: Bacteria > Bacteroidota > Bacteroidia > Flavobacteriales_D > Crocinitomicaceae > CAIUKX01. The sequence goes on from CALPRR020000191.1 coordinate 230, forward strand.
ATTTAATCCTGTTTGGAAGTAAAATTTCGATTTACGAACATTATTTTTTTCAAAAGTAGGTAAACCATTTTCATCTAATTGAGGATAATGTGGGGTTTTACGTTCAATCTTCTTTGGTAAAAATATTAAGTCATGAACAAGTCTGTTTTGAATAGCTTCTCGAAGTTGTTCTGAATCGATTCCAATTTTCGCAAAAGCAATTTGATTAAAGGGTAAATTAGAAACTATACTTCCATATAAAGCTCCTGCACTTGTTTTTCCGTAAAGATTATTTTCTAGTGAACGATATCCATATGGGGCTTTAGGTCGTTGTTCATGAATCCATTTTGAATTGGCTGTTTCACCTGTCCAAATGTAAAACCCTGTTCCTAATTTAAAATCTAGATAGCGATAACTAACTAATATATGTCCTGTCCTGAAACGATCTTTGGCTTGACCACCGAATACATCATTTTCAAAATAAACGCTAACTTTATTTAGAGAAATAGACCAGCCTCCAGATCGTTGAGATGTGCCTGAATTATCAAAGTACCAGAGATAATTATAACCTAAAGCATTTTGAAAAGTACTTTGATGTGTTAAACCATCCAATTGAAAATCGATTGTATTATTCTTTTTACCCCCTAAAAGATTTAAGCCAAGATAATTTCTAGATTCCCAAAAGTGTTTACGATACCCATAACTAGTTAAATTATAGGCGAAACTAGTCCCTAAATTTACCTGATAAAAATAATCTTGATAATAGGTTTTAGCTGAAACGCCAATGGAATTAACATGAGTACCGAAATTTAAAATCAATCCTACTGAACCTCCGATATGTTTTGATTGAAACATTTGTCCAAAACAACTACTTAAAATCAAACATGAAAAGAGAATTGAATATTTCATTTTGAAAGGATATCAAAAAATATTCCAAAAAAAAGAGGGGTAAGCTACTTACATCGCACCGCTCAACTTTCTACCTTTGCTACGTTCCCGTCCTGGAGGAATTGAAAGGAGCTGGTCGTACAAGACTTACCCCACCACAAAATTAGTCAGGATTTTTAAATATCCAATCAAAAATCAACTTATTTTTCAGATATCAAGTTATTATTAATAAACACTATTATAATCGTCTAATTTAAAAGACTTTGAATCAGAATTAATAAACAAAAAAAAACTCCGATTTATTATAAATCGGAGTTTTTAATTCTAAAAAAGTTGTCTTATAAATGCATAAAATCTTTTTTCGCAGTCAATTCTGTTTCTGATTCTCTATAATCTGGATCATCAACACAACAATCAACTGGACAAACAGCAGCACATTGAGGTTCATCATGAAAACCTACACATTCTGTACATTTATCTGTAACGATGTAATAAACATCCATATCTTTAGGTTCAAATGCTTTATCAGCTTGAATTTCTTCTCCGTCTAATGTTGTTATTAATCCTTTTAAAGTTGTACCGTCAGAGTAATGCCATTCAGCACCACCTTCATATATTGCATTGTTTGGACATTCTGGTTCGCATGCACCGCAATTGATACATTCATCAGTAATCATTATTGCCATCTCTCTTGTGTTTTCAAGTTGTAAGTACAAATATAGGAAGCTAAAATGAATTCTTACATCACTTTTTAGGAAAAAAAATCAAAATGTAGTTGAAATTTGATGGATAGCAGTATTTTTGCGATGTGGAAAGAGATAGAATAATTAAAGGATTTGTCCAACTCGGAAAACTGATGTTTTCACTAGGAAGTGAGCAGGAGTGGAGTGGATTTGAATTGGGAACAACCGAAGATGAATACCTTAAACTAAAAGGAGTTATAGGTCGTCAATTTTTTTACAATGGTTGGTTTACAAAACAAAATGTAAATCAGTCTTTAATCGCTTTGGCAGGACAATTAGAAGAAGAAAATTTAACTAATTGGATTTATAATTATCCTTTTTCTACAAAAAATAAGCGCGTTGCTATAATAATGGCTGGAAATATACCTTTGGTTGGTTTTCACGATTTTTTATGTGTTTTACTTTCTGGCAATGTTGCTTTGTGCAAATTGAGTTCTGATGATAAAACATTATTACCAGCTTTAGCGGAACAATTAATTCAATTTTGTCCTGAATTAAAAGAAAAAATTGAGTTTTCGATTGGTCCAATGAAAAATATAGATGCTGTCATCGCTACAGGAAGTGATAATTCAGCTAACTATTTTGAGCAATATTTTGGTAAATATCCTCATATCTTCAGAAAAAACAGAACGTCTGTAGCTGTAATAAAAGAAAATGAATCTGAAGAGAATTTGATAGAATTAGGTAAAGATATTTTTACTTATTTTGGTTTAGGCTGTAGAAATGTTTCTCATTTATTATTTCCGAAAAATTTTGAATTGAATCGCTTTTTTGAAGCAATTATAGGTTATTCAGAAGTGATAAATCACAATAAATACGGTAATAATTACGATTATAATAAGTCTGTTTATTTGATGAATCAAATGCAATTATTTGATAATAATTTCGTTTTATTACGTGAAACGGATGAATTATTTTCTCCTTTATCTATGGTACATTACCATTTTTATGAAAATCAAGAACAAGTTGATCACTATTTAATGACTCATCAAGATAAAATTCAAGTTGTAATTGGTCAAGATCATACTGCATTTGGAGTTGCGCAATGTCCAACACTTTCAGATTACGCAGATGGAATTGATGTGATGAATTGGTTAGGAACTCTATAATTTTGTAGATGATATAAATATTACCTATTAAAAGACTTCGTTGTTAAATATTTATGTAATTTTAGTTTAATTGTTACTAATTAAAAAGGTTTTATGAAATATATTTTTATTCTTTTCATTGGATTATTATTTATTACTTCATGTAAAAAAAAGGATGTAAATTTTATTATAAAAGGAACTGTAACTGATAATTCATTCAATGTTCCATTAACCGATGTAACTGCTTATTTGTATAAAATTCCAGCAGGAACGAGTCAAGAAGAATTGGTGACAGCAACATCTTTATCTTCTTCAGGAGGGTATTCTTTTAGTGTTTTAAGAGATAAAACAACTTCATTTATTGTTAGAATAGATAAATCGAATTATTTTCCGATTGAAGGAACTATTAATTTTTCTGATTTAACAACTGATCATGATAACGTTTATAATTATTCGACTACCGCAAAATCATGGGTGAATTTACATTTTAATAATTCAAATGGAATACCCACAGATGAATTAACCTTTACAAAACAATCTGGAAAAGTTGGTTGTGCAGAATGTTGTACAGCAAGCGAAGTAACATTATCAGGTGCAATTGATACGAATATATATTGTGTCAATGATGGAAATGCAGTATACTCTTATTTGTACTTCGTTACAGGAACATCAAATTCTGGAATCAGACAGATTACAACGGTACCTTTTGATACGGTTGAATTATATTTACAATATTAACTAAAGATGAAAGGCTTTTTATTTTGGATTTTAAAGGTTGCAGGTTGGAAAATTGATGACCATGTTCCAACAGGTATTGATAAATGTGTAGTTGTTGTTGGCCCACATACTTCTAATTGGGATTTTATCATTGGTAGAATTGCATTCTTAAAATACGGAGTAAATGCAAAATTCTTAATAAAAAAGGATTTATTCTTTCCACCATTAGGTTGGGTTTTAAAGGCGATGGGAGGACTACCTGTAGATCGCAAACAAAAGAATAATATTACAGAATTAGCAGTTAAATTATTTGATGAACACGAAAAATTATATTTAGTTTTTACGCCTGAAGGTACTCGTTCATACAATCCAAAATGGAAAAAAGGATTTTATTACATTGCAATAAAAGCAAAAGTTCCAATCTACATTGCTTACATGGATTATTCAAAAAAGATCGGAGGATTTGAGCGTATTTTTGAGCCTACTGGAGACGCAGATAAAGATATTGAAGCTATTAAGGTTATTTTATCAAAATACAAAGGTAAGTTTCCTGAAAATGGGATATATTAATTACTTTAAAGCTAACAATCAACAACAATTCAGTATTCAATTTGACTGTGTAAACTCTGTGAATAACTCTTTTTTTAAGGCTGTTTAGCGCAATTGAATATTCCTTATTTTTGAG
>CALPRR020000192.1 GCA_943326025.2 Candidatus Kuenenia stuttgartensis
AAAAAGATTGGCAATTAGGAGAATAGCTAAAATGAAATAGCTAATAAACTTTATTGATTTTTTTATTATTTGAAATAGTTTTTTCCCTTTAGACATATTTATATTCAAATTGATTCGCTAATTTCTCCTTCAAAATTTGAGCTAATTCATTCATGTCAATTTCTCGACCAAGCTCTTGTTTTAATGAAGTTACTGCTTTATCATCAATTCCACAAGGAATAATATTAGAAAAATATGATAGATCTGAATTAATATTAAATCCAATTCCATGCATAGTCACCCAGCGAGAACTTTTGACTCCCATTGCGCATATTTTACGAGCTTTTGGAGTGTTTGCTTCAATCCAAACACCTGTAAGCCCATCCATTCGATCACCGATCACATTATATTCTGCCAATGTATCAATAACAGCTTGTTCTAAAAAACGAAGGTATTTATGAATGTCAGAAAAGAAATGATCTAAATCAAAAATTGGATACCCAACTAATTGTCCAGGACCGTGATAAGTAATATCACCACCTCTGTTAATTTTATAGAAGTTGGCATTATTTTCCTCTAATTGATCTTCATTTAGTAATAAGTGATCTATACTACCACTTTTACCTAATGTATATACATGTGGATGTTCACAGAATAATAAATAGTTTTTTGTAACTAATTGAGTATTTCCGTTACGAATTTGAATTTTTTGATCAATTGTTTCCGCAAATAATTTTTCCTGATAATCCCAGGCTTCTTTGTAGTCAATTAAACCTAGGTCTTTAAAAATTACTTCGGGCATTTTTAGAATTTAGAAAGTGCGTCTTTTAAGAAATCAATCACTTTGATATCCATTACATCAACTTCATTTAATTCAGATAAATAAAATGAAGACCAATCAACAAGATGCGTTAAATAAATTGAACGTTCGATTTGATTTTCACCTTTAGGAGAAACAATTCTTACATGATCGGTTTTCTTTTTCACATCACTTATAGTGATTTCTAATCGCTTATTATTTCTTGGATTTAAATCTTTTGTATCAAAGAAAACAGCTGCAAAGCGATTGTCTCCACCTCCCCAACCTACTAATTCATTGTGATTCATTTCAGGTATTACATGATGCCAGCACAATAATTTAGAGTTTTCATTAAATTGTTGACGAGCTCTAATAATAATCGATTCGTATTTCGTTTCGGAATAGAAAACACCTACTTTTCCTTTTAAGAAATGAGCAAGATCAATAGCTTCTTTTTTTATGAATCCATTTTCAGAAATGATTAAATCTCTTGCAGATTCTAATTGTTTTAGGAATTTGAAATCAATTAATCCTAATTGAACAAAAATGTTTACCAATTGAACGATTGAAAATGCTAAAGCGCTTCTCGGAGGATTTCCGCCTGGAACAATTACACAATCATAATTATTTTCTTCGCAAAAACTTTTTAATTCACCACCTGAACAAATACCAATGATTTTAGCTCCTTTTTCTTTTGCTTTTTTTATCGTATTAAGCGTTTCTTCTGTGTTTCCAGAATAAGAAGAACCGATTACTAATGAAAATTCATCTACAAAATGAGGAAGAGTATAATCTTGACAAATTTGAATAGGTATTGATATTTCATCAAATACCCATTGTGAAACAATTTTCCCTCCAATTCCTGAACCTCCCATACCGCAAATTACGATATTTCGAATTTCGTCAGGATTGGTTTTCAATTTAAATTCAGCTGCAATTTTTAATGCATCAGTAATATTTTGAGGAAAATCTGCTATTAATTTGTCCATAATAATGTTCTAAGTTAACAATCAAACGTGCTAAAACGATTGATTCTTTCGTACAAATATAAAATTTACTTAATAATATTTATTACGAAATAATTAAAATTGTTTAAGAATTACTATTCTTTTGCTCTTCTAAAAATTTTAAATGTTTTTCCATTCTTTTCATCATCCATCTTCTTGTGAAGTACATGAATAAAGCAATGATTGAAAAAACATAATAAGATCCCCACATTTTAAAGGAATCAGTGATACATAAATAGGTTACTACGATTGGTATAATAATCGCAACAATTAACCAAAATTTGAGCATTATTTTATTATAAAAATTCATATTGTTCTTTATTTACTATTCTCTTTATCAATATTTATTCTTCCTTTTGGATTAATAAATTCATAAAATTCAAAATCTTGTTGTGTTCTAATTCCATCTCCGAATAAAATTCCACCTTTCGTTCGAACGATAACTGATTTATTCGTGTAAATTAAACTATCCTTTTGGTTCCAAATTAATTCTTCTGTTTCTAGTCTTTGTTGTTTTTCAATGTTGTATAATTGGACAGAATCACGAACATACATTATTCCTTTAGTGTAATTAATTTCACCGTATAAAGCTGTTAAATAGGATACTATTTTGCCATCATTTGAAAAGAAATTAACTTTTAATCCATCTTTTAATTTCATGATGGACTCAGGTTTTGTATATGATTCAGCTAATTTAGCAAAAAGTTGAATTTTAGCATAACCAGAATCAGTGTATTTGACTTCTAAGTTTTGCGTTACATTATCAGGAGATTTTGGATCGTAAGTCACTTTTTTAATAGTGTCTATGTCATTAACACAAGAATACAATACAAGTAAGGTAAACAAGTAAAAACTATAGAATGCTATTTTTTTAGATTGAAATATCATTCAGAATTAGTCCAATTTTCGTTTTACAAACCAACGCTCAAATATTGAAGGTGCAAATGTTAAACCAATATTTATGCTGTAGTATTTTTCAGCTAATAATGTTTTGTCACTAGTCCCTCTATTTCCAAATGCAAAACCTAGATTCACAGATGACTGAGAACGTTGAGTTAAAATAGGAATACCTAAACCAATTGTTAAACCTTTATCAACGATGTTTAAGTTATTTTGAGTAAAAGGAAGATTATAAGAATACGCACCAAAACGATATTTTGTTTTTTCTAAAATGTTTCCGTTTGCAGCTTTATCATTATTGAAAATCTCAGGTGAATATTGAAGTCCTATTGTTGTTTTAGTTGTAGCTTGAAAATGATAATCTTTTTCAACTCCTTCACTAATTGATTTGAATTTAGTCCAATCAGTTGTATTAAAAGAAGCATGAACTGAAATTTCAGATTTACGTGATTGATTTCCTTTTTTTATGTCTGTAAATTGGAAACGATAATTCAATCCTAATGTGGTTGTTGGTGCAACTTTAAAATGATTTGCAATTAATCCTGTTGCTGTTAAAGTAACATATGAAAGAGGATTTGAAATTAATGGAGCATAATACATCGTATTTGACTGGTAACCAAAAAAGTCTTGAGTAGGTTCATAAACAGCTGATAATGAAAATTCATTTTGTTCATTTAATTTTTGGTTATAGTTCATTCCAAATTGGTAATGGATCGCTTTAAGTTCATTTTTAGTTATGTAAACTCCTCCTGAACTTGAGTCGCTGCCTACTAAATTACTCATTCGTGTATTAGAAATATTACCAAATACATATCCGATATTTGAACCTACAGATAATCTAATTTTTTTTAAATGAATTAAATCTGTACTAAATCCAATAAAAGCTTCGTTTGTGTTTCCCTCACCAGAATAGCTATGTTTTAAAGTGTCAGAACCAACACCTTGTAAATCATAAAAATTATATCCTCTTCTTGAGTATGGCTTTAATCCAACAGCAACACCAAAGTATTTTCCAAAAGATAAACCGAATGCAAAATGATTTAAAGTTACGGATTTATTAAAATTTTTGATTTCACCTTGATAATAGTTAGACATCCTAGATGATAAGCCAGTAGAAAATATTGGTTGTCCTTTTCCAAGAGTATTATAGGAAGCTGGGTTGTTGTAATTTAAAACTGTTGAATCAAAATAAGTTATAGTTGAGTTACCTAAAGCGCCAAATGTTGCATTTTCCATACCTTCCATTTCACCTAAACCATAGTAACTATATGGTGAAGTACTTGTTACTTGTGCAACTGCTAAAAAGCCAAAACCAATAAAAAAAGCACTTAAAATTCTATTTAGCATTCAATTTGTGTATTAAATAAAGTCCCTTCAGGGTTAAATTTTCGTCTACAAAGATGTTGTTTTTTAAAGGGAAATCAAAATATTTTGCGTCTCCACCAGTCATAAAAAAAGTTAAGTCATCAAAAAGTGCTTCGTATTGACTTATAAACCCTTGTATTTCTGACTTTATTCCGTTAATTACTCCTGAATGAATAGA
>CALPRR020000193.1 GCA_943326025.2 Candidatus Kuenenia stuttgartensis
ATTATATTTCCCAGTTTGAGTCAATGTCACATATTCCACCTCAAAATCTTCCATGTAACCTATCGCTAAACTATCTAATCCATTTGATCCATATTGACTAAAAGAAAAGCTTCCACCTATTCCAATGTATTTTGTCAAACTATAAACTCCTTCAACACCAAAATTATAACCATTTGATGAAGAAAATCCTGATAAACTATCTGTATAATCCGTTTTTATTAGATCACCCAATAATTTTGAATAACCTCCATTAATAGAAATATAAGATGAAGGTTTATCACTTGTTTCTGTTTGCGAAAAAGTATATTGACTAATAAAAATACTTACTAAAATTATAATCTTTTTCATCTTTATTGCGTGATATTAAATTGAAAAAACACATCGATATCTGTTGATCCAGGAGCTAAAGTTCCATCTTTAGTATTTGGTTGGTGTTTTAATATACCTTCCAATTTTCCTGAAGCGATAGTATCAGAAATTGTAACTAAATTATTCAAACCAACATGTAAAGCTGGTGAATTAGAATCATAGTCTGTAGGTGTAACGACCACTTTACTTGCGATTGAACTTGAAGGAATTAAGAAAAAACGATGATAATTACTTCGCTCCCTAATGTCTGGTGTGATATCTACTGCAGGTGATTTTGTTTCATCAAAGATATAAACAGCTAATTTGTATGAGTTGTTTTTCTTTACATTTATAATTGCCAAAGTTGTATCTGGAGGATTTGTATCATCAGGAGTTAAATCTTTCCATGTTGCCCAGATGGTATCATTTGGATTAGCTGTATTTTCCAATCTCAATTTAACTGTTGTCATGTATTCTTCTCCAGGAATTGGCGGAGTTACGACTGCTTCATCTTTTTTACATTGAATTCCAATTAATGCCAAAGAAGACATTATTATTAAACTTTTAATATTTTTCATTTTACTTTATTAAATTATTTTTTTGACTTTTTGATTCTAAAAAACAATTGCAAATGGTGGTCCACGCAGAAATAAAGTTGATTTTTTAAAAATGGTAAAATCAGATTGGTAATCAAAAATCAACTGATTGATATGAGATACAAATTCAAAAAAATCGTTTTTAAAAAGAGAAGAAAATGTTAATGTGAAATGATGGGTACAAACTATACATGATTCTATTTCTTTAGCATGATAATGTTGTTCATGTTTAGAAGAAGCATCACATTTAAAAGATTGTTCTTCATGAAAATGGGTAAATATCAATCCATTTATACCTAAATATAAAAGTAAACAGAACGATATGAACCAATTTTTAACCATGACTAATTCGCTTGGATAATGTTAAATGGAACTTTAATTTTTAAAGAAATATTTCGACCTAATTCATCGCTGTAATATCGAAAACGATTCAAATAGTCTCTGTAAGTTGTATTCAATAAGTTATCTACAACTAAATTAAATGTAATAGATTGATTCTTTATTGGAACAACAAATCCCAAGTCAAAATTCATTAAAAAATAAGCATTTGGAGCAGCTACATAGTCAACATTTTTAGGTGTTCGATATTGTTTGTCAATGAACGAAGTTCCTAATTGAAAAAAGATTGATTTAACCTTAAAAATCTTATCGATTGAATATTTTAAAGCCAATTGATAACGATTAGAAGGAACATTTATCAGATAATCCTTAATTGTTAAATTGTAAGCATACACTAACGAATTTTTTGTCGAAACTTCGATTCTTTCCCCTAAATCCGTTGAAAAGTTAAGGTCTAAACCATAATAATAAACATTCGCTTGCTTGTATTCAAATCCTGGATATGTTCCCGCAATTGTAACAATTGGTTTAGACATTGGATTTAGATAAATATAATCTGAGTAATAATTATAATAGCCTCCAATTTCTAAAAATGTCTTTTTGGTACTGTAAGTGTAAAATGATTGAATAGTCAAAGATTTCTCTGTTTTCAATGTTGAATCCCCTATTTCGAATGAAGCAGCACTTTGGTGAATTCCGAAGGCAAATAACTCAATTGGCGAAGGCGGTCTCCAACCTACACTGGTTGAAAGATTTATCGTAGATTTTGAATTTATTCGATAGATTGTTCCCAACGATCCGCTCGCATTTTGCCAATCCATTAATTGAGATCTTTTTTGAAGAGTCGTAAAATCTATACTATACGTTTTCATCCATTTATAATCATATCGAATTCCTCCTTCAACAGACCATTTCCCAAAATGGATTTTCTCTAAAATAAAAGCGCCACCACTATAATTTCTGTAATTTGGAATTAAAGCTCTGTAATCTAAACCTTCATAAATATTACCTTGAGTTTCAAATTGAACACCCAAACAACCATTAAGATGTCCAATGGATGAATGTTCCCAAATCAATTCAGATAAATCAGTTGCCAATTTAAAGTAAGCATCGGGTATGTTTTTAGCAACAATTTCATCATTATAAGACAAATCTTGCCCAAATTCTGAACGCTTATTAATTTGACGAGAATATGTATAAATCAACTTACTTAATTTACTGAAATTGTATTCACCTTTCAGTTTAAATAACTGATGATTGGCTGTTTGATAACCTCTTTTTATTGAATAAGAAAAAATTGATGGAACCAATGGTTGTTTGCTATTGAATACTGCGTATAAATCAGTTAAATTGCCGACATAAGACCCTGAATAAATTCCAAGTTTAGAATCGAAATTACTGTAATATGACTCTAAATTCCATTTTTCCTTTCTGTAATTAATTGCCGCAGAATAGTTTTTCTCATTCATCCCCGTATTTGTCAAATAATAATTCGGAGTTGAATAACTTCCAGAAGTCTTCATTGTTCCTTGAATTCGATAAGCTAATCCTTCAAATTTCTTTCCAAACGCACCTTCTATTGTTCCTGAAGTTATACCTGATTTTCCATTTGATGATCCTACAAGATTGAATTCACCATTCATTGATTTTTTAGATGGTAATTCTTTTGGTTCAACTAAAACGACACCAGCGATTGCATCCATTCCATAACGAATACTCGCTGCGCCTTTTACAACACTCAATTTAGTCGCAACAAAAGGATCGATTTCAGGCGCATGATCACTTCCCCAATTTTGTCCTTCTAAGCGAACTCCATTGTTTAATATCAAAATTCGGTTCCCGTAAACACCATGAATCATTGGTTTTGAAATCGTTGGACCTGTTTGAATTGAATTTACACCCGTTATAGCTTTCAAACTTTCTCCAAGAGAATTCCCTCTTAATTTATCCAATTCAGCCCCTGATAATGTGTTTTTTTGTAAGGTTTCAATTTCCTGTTTGTTGATTTTATGTCCTTCTACTAATACTTCATCAATTTCATGAAAACATTCTTCAACTTCAATAAAAATCAAGGTATCATTTATAAGATTAAATGAAATAACGACAGGTTTCTCATTTTCATAATGATAGGCTTCTACTTCATAATTTCCAACACATAATCCTGAAAATTTAAAGTAACCTGAAGAATCTGTAGTACCCGTTTTGTCTAAGAATTTTATCGTAGAAAATGAAATTTCTTTTTTTGAAATTTTATCTCTAACATAACCTTCAAATTGAAGATTACAATTTTTTTCTTGTGTAAAACCAATAAATAATTGGAATACAACAAAAATCAATGCAAAATATTTCATGATTTTTTAATTAAAATAAATGAATCAACTCAAGAGTGAGCGTTCAATATCTATTACAATAGATGAATTTTAATTAAACAATTGGTGGACCTCGATGAGAAAAGGATCTAAATAAAACAGCGTGTTTAAATGATTCAAAATGAACCTGATTTAAAGCTATTGGCTGAGATTTGAAATGATAAATTTGAAAATCATGAATTTCCATAAAATCGATAGAAAAATCACAAGCATAACATTTACCTTTGAATTTAAAATCGTGTTTTACAGAATCATTTTTTGAAATATGTGAATGAGAATCTTGGTCACAATCATGCCAGATCGTTCTTGGAGTCAAAAGAACGAAAAAACTTAAAAGCAACGAATAAACGATCCACTTTTTCAATTTCATACTTCTAAATTAAGGAATTTTTCAATTCAAAATCTATTTTGCAACAATTCGTTTAAATTTGATATGTAAAGACTCTTCTATTTGTCTAATTCTTCTGATTTCTTTGTTTCCTACGATACTTAATGAAACACCCTTCTTCCCTGCTCTAGCAGTTCTTCCTGATCGGTGTGTATAATTC
>CALPRR020000194.1 GCA_943326025.2 Candidatus Kuenenia stuttgartensis
AATTACGGAATAGAATTAACTGTAGAAAAGTTTTTTAGCAAAGGATATTATGGTTTGTTTACAACATCTGTTTACGATTCAAAATACAAAGGAAGTGACGGTGTAGAAAGAAATACAGCATTCAATGGTCGATATGTTTTTAACATCCTTGCTGGTAAGGAATGGAAAGTTGGAGCGAAAAAAATAAATAAATTTTCATTAGATGTGAAATACACAAACGCTGGCGGAAGAGCATATACTGCAATTGATGTTGAAGCTTCAAATTTGATAGGACATGAACAAAGATCAACTGATGTTTACGGTTCATATTACGCTAATTATTATCGTTTAGATGTTAAAATTGGTTTTGTATTAAACAGTGATAAACGAAAAATAGCACAAACTTTTTCATTAGACATTCAAAATGTTACCAACCATAGCAATATATTTTCTTCAAGTTATGATGATAAACTTAAAGACATACGATATACATATCAATTAGGATTTTTTCCTAACTTCATCTACAAAATACAGTTTTAGCTTTTATGCGAAATAATAAAATGAGATTTATATATATGCTGGGAATAGGTTTACTCATTTCCAGCATATTTTTAGGCTTCATTATTCCGAAACCACCACATGGATATCTGCTTCCTACTTTCTTCATAGTGATTGCAACATTTATTATCGTTGAAGGAAATTTAAGGATTGACGCTTTGTTAAATAAGAGAATATCTTGGTTTGTAAAACCTAAAAAAAGAATCCTTTATCAATTTAGTTTAGCCTTCATATTTACCGTTTTATCAGTCATTTTATTAATTAGAATTGCTCATTATTATATAGATAAGGGGGGTAAAAGTCCGCATGGAATATTCAATGATCCAATATTGATTCCAGGTATCTTAGTGACGATTATTGTTTTACTTGTTGATATAGGAATCCAGTTTTATAAATCGTTACAAGAGACTTTAATAGAAACAGAAAAACACAAGGCAGAAAGTGCAATAGCACAATTACAAAATTTAAAAAATCAAATCAACCCTCATTTCTTATTTAATAATTTAAGCATTCTCTCAGCTTTAGTATATAAAGGAGATAGAAAAGCTGTTGAATTTATTAATGAATTTTCCCAAGTATATCGCTACGCTCTGTCCAACGATAAAACGGAATTGGTTTCTTTAAATGACGAAATCACTTTTTTAAACCATTATATTTATCTTTTATCCATTCGTTTTGAAACAGGAATTAATTTTGAGATTTCAATTGAAAACAAACATAAAGAATTATTTATTCTTCCAATGTGTTTGCAAATGCTTGTTGAAAATGTCATTCAACACAATGAAATTTCAATCCAAAAACCTTTAACCGTTTTCATCTTTTCTTCGGAAAATTCGCTTATCATAGAAAATAAGATTCAACTCAGAAGACAAAAAGAGGAAAGTTCACAAATTGGCTTGGAAAATATTAAAAGACGTTTTGCTCATTTCACTGAAGAAAAAGTACTTATTTCAACGGAAGGAAATAGTTTTAAAGTAATTTTACCTTTAATTTCTAAAAGATGAATGTTGTAATCATAGAAGATGAAAAAGTTTCTGCAGATCACTTAAAGTTACTTTTAGAAGAAATAAATCCATCGATTAAGGTAGTATTAAATTTACATTCCGTTCAAGAAAGCATTGATGCTTTATCCAATGGAATTGAAGCCGATCTTTTATTTGTTGATATTCATTTATCCGACGGAAATAGCTTTGAAATTTTCGCATCAATAGAAAATACTATTCCAATCATTTTCACAACGGCTTTTGACAATTATGCTATTCAAGCGTTTAAACAAAATAGCATCGATTATTTATTAAAACCGATACAATTTAATGATTTAAAAGCAGCACTTGAAAAATTTAATCGTTTGAATAAAACAGAAAACTTAAGTCCAATCATTGAAGCAATCGCTAAAAACTATCAAAACCAACCAACTCAGTTTAAAAGTAGATTTTTAGTTAAAAAAGGTCAATTAATGGACTCTATTGAAGTTGGTGCAATTCATCATTTTGAAATTAAAGATTCACTGTCTTTTTTAGTGAATACTAAATCTATTCGCTACACTTTAGATTATACCTTAGATGAACTTGAGAATTTATTAGATCCTAAATTGTTCTTTCGAATTAATCGCAAAACCATCATTCATTTTCAATCCATTCAAAAAATTGCGACCTATTTCAATGGAAGATTAGTGATTACCTCAGATTATATTGAGACAGATAATTGTATCGTTAGTCGTGAAAGAGTAGCTGAGTTTAAAAAATGGTTGGATCAATAATTTTATAAAATTTATTTACCAAAATGTAAATAATTAAAATTTAGATGTATATTTGTTAGTGAATACTCACTAACATTAAATTTATGTCAACTGATATTTCAAAACGTCAATTAGAAATTATTGAGGCTGCTGGAAAAATTCTTACAGAAAAAGGAATCAATGGATTGACTACTAAAAAATTAGCACAGGAAATGAATTTTTCTGAAAGTGCACTCTATCGCCATTTTAGTAGCAAAGAAGAAATAATTGTAAGTATGCTAAATTATTTAGCGTTGAATATGGATCAACATGCTACTGAATTAGAAAATAAAAATCCGACGGAACAATTGAAAAATTTCTTTCAAAATCAATTTCGCTTTTTTGAAAGTCAACCCTATTTTGTAATCGCAGTATTTTCAGAAGGTCTATTGGAAGAAAGTCAAAAAATTAATCACGCGATTAAAAGCTTAATGAATAAAAGAATGCAGCTTTTAAAACAAATTATTCAAGTTGGACAAGAAAAAGGAACAATAACAAACGACTTAGAATCAGACGAATTGATACACATCGTAATGGGTTCTGTTCGTTTATTTATGTTAAAATGGAGAATGTCAAAATTTGAATTTGATATTCAATCAGAAGGCGATAAAATGCTGACAAGTATTTTAAAATTAATTCAAACTAAATAATATGCGATCTAAACTATTTTTATACGTTTTTTCAATTCTTTTCATCACTTCTTTGTATGCACAGGAAAAGAAATCGTTTGCAAACATCCAAGAAGTCTTTGAGTTTACAAAAAGTAACAATTTTACATTTCAAAATGCTGCATTGCAAGTTGAATTAGCTAAATTGACAAAAAAATCAGCTGTTATAAATACAATCAATCCTAAAATTCCAACTTCATATCAGGCAATTGATAATCAAAATCAACAAGTGAGTTTCTTACCTGGACAAGCTTTCGGACTTCCAGCTGGAACGTTTAAACAAATTACAATTGGTCAACAATATGTCGCTACATTTTCAATTCAACCGCAGTTCGATATTTTAAATTTAGCAACGATAGCACAAATAAAATCAGCCAAATTAAACGAACAACTAATTGAAAATCAAAATAAAATCAATCAACAGAATTTATTCGAAAAAATAAATGGTGTATACTTTAATATTTTAGCTTTAAATTCGCAAAAAGAAATCGTTGCTTCAAACATTGAAATTGCTACTAAAATTGTGACGATTACAACAAATAAATTCAATGAAGGTTTAGCAAGAAAACAAGAGGTAAATGAAGCAGAAGTCAATTTGATTAACTTGAAAGACAAGATGCAACAAATTGAATACACTTTACAAATTCAGCATCAAACAATGGGATTGTTTTTCGAAAATAAAATCCTACCCAGCCTTTCTCAATCCATAACTGACTTCGAAAAAAGTACTAAAAATTCAACGATTAAGAATGAATTATTGGTAGAAAATACATCCATTCTATATCAAATTGCTAAACAAGATTTAAAATCGATTCGTCTGCAACAACTGCCGGTTGTCTCTTTCATTAGTTCTTATAATTGGCAAAATTTGAGCAATGATAATTTTTATGCAACCAATTCGAATCGGGTAAATTTTAATTATGTCGGCTTGAAAGTGAATTATGATTTACCCACAAATGTTCAGAAGCACACAGCGGTTCACAGTAAAAGTATACAATTAAAAATAGCTGAATTTAATGCTGAACATAGTAAAAAGGAAAATGAAAACAGAAATAATCAACTTTTACTTGAAACTGAAAAAGCAATCGCTCAATTAGAAAATTTGAAAAAAATTGTTGATCTGAAAGAAGATTCCTATCAGAAAAACAATAATCAATACATCGAAAATATTTTGCCACTTGATAAATTGTTAAT
>CALPRR020000195.1 GCA_943326025.2 Candidatus Kuenenia stuttgartensis
ATACTATAAAAATCAGGTTTCTCATGGGATATTAAATTCTACTTTTTTTGATTCTAGTTCGGTGCCGCAACTGTAATAGTGGAGTTCTCTAAGTCCCTATCAAACATATACATACCGCCTTTGTCTCCGCCTATTAATTTTAATTTATCTAAAACAGTTCTTGCCAGCGCTTCTTCTTCTAGTTGCTCTGATACATACCATTGAACAAAATTGTGCGTTGTATAGTCTTTTTCTTGGAGACAAATATCGACCAAGTCATTAATGCTTTGGGTTACTGCTATTTCATGTTCCAACAAAAGTTCAAATACATTTTCTAAATCACGGAATTCTTTTGGTGGTTGCTCAATAAATGGAATTTCTGCTTTTCCTCCGCGTTCATTTACAAATTTCACCAACTTAAGCATGTGAAAACGCTCTTCGTCTGAATGAGAATACATAAACTTTGCAGTGCCATTCATTCCATTGTTTTCGGCCCATGAGGCCATCGCTAAATAAAACTGTGATGAAGATGCTTCTTTTTTAATTTGATCATTTAATACTTGTTCAACTCTTTTGTTCATAATTATTTGGTTTTAAAACAAATTTACAATTAAGTGAGATTTGTTACTGCTATTTATTGCTTTTTCACACACAACCTTCTAAGATAGCTTAATAAATTTTATCTTAGTCGTATGTCAAAAAAGAAAAGCACTAAACCTAATAAAATGAGGTCAAGTTTGACCCACATTATACGCAAAGCATTTGATAAAAATCCTGATAGCGTGCTATCTCATAAGCAAGTTTGCACTCTTCTTGATATTAGAGAAAATGCTTTAAGGAAGCTTGCTTTTGACGTGCTTCAAGATCTTAGTGATCGCGGTGAACTTAAAACACATGGCCATGGTGTTTATTCAATTGGGTCTGAAAACACTGGTATTGAGGGGGTTATTGATGTGACAGCACGTGGGGCTGGATTTGTTTCAACAGATAGTACAGACGCAGACATATTTATTGCACCACAAAATATGGGACAGGCACTTAATGGTGACAGGGTAAAAATCCGCGTCTTTAAAAAGGGTAAAAATCGTAGCGAGGGTGAGGTTACTGAAGTGTTAGAGCGAGAGCGCTCACAGTTTGTTGGTACAATTGAAATGCACGAAAAATTTGCTTTCCTCATACCTGATAATTTAAAAGCTGGAACAGATATATATATTTCGAAAGAAAAACTAAATGGTGCTCTTCACGGAGACAAGGCTTTAGTTAAAATTAATGTTTGGCCTAAATCGTCTAAAAATCCATACGGTGAAGTGCTTGAAGTACTTGGTAAACCAGGAAGCAACGATACTGAAATGATTAGTATTCTCTGCAATCACGGTATAGATTATAAGTTTCCACTAGATGTTTTAAATGAGGCAGAAGGAGTTCGAATGGAACTCGATGAAAAAGAAGTGATTAAAAGGCGTGATTTTAGAAATATTACAACTTTCACCATTGATCCATTAGATGCAAAAGACTTTGATGACGCGCTCTCTATTCAAAAATTAGAAAATGGTCATTATGAAATAGGTGTACATATTGCTGATGTTAGTTATTATGTGATTCCAGGAAGCGCTATGGATGCTGAAGCTTTGAAACGATCAAACTCTGTTTATTTAGTAGATAGGGTTATTCCTATGCTTCCTGAACAATTATCAAACATGGCTTGCTCCCTTCGCCCAAAAGAGGATAAATTTAGCTTTTCTGCCGTTTTTGAAATGGATGAAAATGGAAAAGTATATAAAGAATGGTATGGTAAAACCATTATTCACTCTGATAGACGATTTACATATGAAGAAGCCCAGGAAATTATTGAAGGTAAAGATGGTGAATTTAAAACTGAGATTCTGTTATTAGATAAAATTGCTAAAATTCATCGTAATGCTCGATTAAAACACGGTGCATTAAATATAGAATCTGTGGAAATGCGTTTTAAACTAGATGACAAAGGTCACCCTATTGAAGTGCTAATAAAAACTTCCAAAGACGCCCATAAATTAATTGAAGAATTCATGCTTTTAGCAAATAAGTATGTTGCTATGTTTGTTGCTAAACCAGAAAAAGGTAAAGATTCTATACCTTTTATATTTAGAGTTCATGACAAACCAGATCCAGCAAAAATTGCACTATTTAATGTCTTTATTGACAAGTTTGGTTACAACTTGGAATTTAATCATCCCGATCAAATTGCTAAAAGTATTAACGCTTTACTTGATGATATTCGCTTGAAAAATGAATACTCATTAATTCAAACAATGGCTATTCGTTCTATGGCAAAGGCTACTTATGAAACATCTAATATTGGTCATTATGGTTTAGCTTTTGATTTTTACACACATTTTACGTCGCCTATTCGACGTTATGCCGATCTGGTCGTACATAGAATCTTACAAGAAAAACTAACAACAAATAAACACCGTTACGGGAAAGATTTAGATGATGTTTGTAAAAGAATTTCGAGAATGGAAAGGAAGGCTGTAGAAGCAGAACGAGAATCTACAAAGTATTTTCAAACCGTTTTCGTACAAGAGTTTATTGGTGAAGAATTTATGGGAACTGTTTCGGGAATCGCTGAATTTGGTTTGTTTGTAAAAATGGATGAAAATCAATGTGAAGGAATGGTTGCTATGAATGATATTCCAGGAGATCGTTTTTACTTTGATGCAGAAAAATATAGAATAATAGGTACAAAAACAAAGAAGGAGTATAATTTTGGAGACCGTGTTAAAGTTAGAATTTATGAAGTTCATCCTAGAAAAAGGCAAATTGATTTAGAACTTGTAGAAATTTAATCTAAACCAATTTAATTCTGTTACTCAAATCATCACGATAAGATCCGCCAATAGGAATAATTTTCTTATCCCTTTCAAGGGTAAGGTTTGGAAATTCAATGGAAGCAATTTTATCTAACCTTACAATAAAAGAGCGGTGAACACGAACAAAATCCACAAAACCTAATTTAGTTTCAATATCCTTCATAGTGGAATGGATAGTATATCGTGTATCTACAGTATTTATGACTACATAATCCTTTAAAGCTTCAATGTAATAGATGTCATCCGTATTCAATTTGACTAGTTTGCTATTTGATTTAACGAAAATAAAACCAAAAGATGACTCTTTATTTTCAATAATTGAATAGAGAAAATTTCTCTGTTTTATTATTTCTTGTTCTTTTGAATGCTTATAAATAGCAACCTCAATTGTTGTCTGAAGGTCTATTTCTTTAAAAGGTTTTATTATATAACCATACGGTTCAGCTACTTTAGCTTTTTCAATTGTAGCAACATCTGAATAAGCTGTTAAAAAGATAACTGGTAATGAAAGTTCTTGTCGCAATGTTAAAGCCGCTTCAATTCCATTGATATCGCCCTTTAACATAATGTCCATAATAATAATATCAGGAAGTTCTGAAGTTGCCAATTCTATCGCTTTTTCTGCATTAGATGCTATTCCAGATACTGAATATCCAAGTTTAATGAGGCTATATTGAATATCTTTTGCAACAATAGACTCGTCTTCTACAATAAGTATTTTCACTTTAGACATGCTTTTATAGTAGTCAGTTTGTTCATTCAAATGTATGAATATTTTCTAACTCTAATTTAAGGTATTGTTGACTCAAGTAAATATATATATAAAGAATTATTTAGTTATTTAAAAAGAATTTATTCCTTTTATTAAGGCTGTTCATATGTTAAAAGAAAACAGCTTTTATTGTTGCATATAGAAGTAACAAACATTTAACTAGTACTTTTCATGTTTTATAAGCAATTTAAACCACTCATTTATAATAAACTAATGTGTTTATTAACATTTAATTAATCATCTAAAATTGTATATGTTTGTTTCATTATTATAAACATTTAAGCACTGAGTAATAGGGATAAAAACACAATATGTTTTTCTTTTTATACTTGCACATATTATTTATGTTTTGGCTTATACAAATAGTTGTGATGGCAATTAAAAACATTTAATAAGTTATAAACCACTATTAACAAATTAAGGCATGTTAGTATTAATAAACCCCTTTAAATTATCCCGGTTTTGCTGGGTGTTTATAAATATAGAAAAGCCCAATTGTTTAAAAGTTGATACAATTGTTAGTAAG
>CALPRR020000196.1 GCA_943326025.2 Candidatus Kuenenia stuttgartensis
TCTAAATTAATTCTTTTTTCAGAAAGATTCAATTTTTTGTTAAAAGATTTAGTTTAATACAAATCGAAGCTTCGAAATAAAATTACCTTTGTGAAACTTATGTTCAATTACAGTAAAAATTTCTGGATAATTTGTTGGTCAATGTTTTTGTTCATGACTAGCTTTAATTTAATTATTCCTGAATTAAATGATTTTATCACAGAACTTGGCGGAGCAGATAAAAAAGGGTTGATTTTTGTTTTATTCACTCTTTCATCAGCAATAGCTAGACCATTCTCAGGTAGATTATCAGATCTAATTGGTAGAAAAAAAGTAATGTATATAGGTGTTTCTTTCTCTATTATTGTAAGTTTATTCTACCCTCTTTCTATTTCTGTTGCATTCTTTTTACTCTTGCGTTTTCTACATGGTTTAAGTGCTGGTTTTTTACCTACTGGCTCTACAGCTTTAATGACTGATATTTTACCATCTGATAAAAGAGGCATTGGAATGGGAATTTGGGGAACATTCACTTCGCTTGGAATTGGTGTAGGACAAGGTTTAGGTTCAACAGTTTGTGATTTGGTTGGTATAAATAATTTATTTGTTATCGCTAGTGCACTTTCTATTTTTTCTTCCATTTTAATCTTTTTTGTTCAGGAATCTCTTGAAAAACCAATAAAATTTAAATTTAATCTACTAAAAGTTCCATCAAAAGATATACTTGAAAAAAATGTTTTTCCAGCAGCAATTGTTATGTTTTTATCAGCATTTTGTTCTGGAGTAATTTTCGTATTAAGTCCTGACATTTCAAAATATGTGGGTATTCAAAATAAAGGTTGGTTTTTTATATTTTATGTCGTTTGTACGATTTTCGTTCGTTTATTTTTCGGCTCGCTTTCAGATAAAATCGGAAGAAGAAAAACACTTTCAATCGGGATGTTTATCCTTGTAATCAGTATGATTTTAATTGGATACGCAAAAACTCCTTTCGCTTATTCAATTGCATCAATCGTTTTTGGATTAGCTACAGGAATCACAAGCCCTACTCTTTTTGCTTGGACTGCAGATTTATCAGCAATTCATAGAAGAGGGATTGGAGCGGGAACAATGTTTATTGCATTGGAATTAGGAATAATGGCAGGTTCATTTTCTACGATGTTAACTTACGACAATACTTTTGAAACAGTTCCTTTTACATTTATTATCGGAGGTCTTTCAGCATTTTTAGGATTTGTCTACCTAATATGGCATCAACTTTATCGCAAATCCGATTTTTAATTATTTCGAATCTTCAACTCCGAAATCTAATCGTTTTGCTTTTAAAAATCTTGGAATAAAATATCTACTAGTTTTGAAATTCTCAATAACTACTCCTCTTGAAGTAGATGAATGAATAAACATTATAGCATCTGGCGTTACTTCTATCACTAAGGAAACGTGTCCTACTTGAGTAGCATTAACATTCCTTCCTTTAAAAAACATTAAGTCTCCAGGTCTAAGCTCTGAAAGCTTTACTGTTTGCCCGAACTCAGCCATTCCATAGCTAGAATGTGTTAAAGTCATTCCAAAATTGCCCATTACATAATAAATGAATCCTGAACAATCAAAACCTGAAGGAGATGAACCTGCATAATGATAAGGCGTTCCTAAAAATGTCTTTGCGAATGAGATGATTTCGTCTACCTGTTTGCTGTTCTTTATTTTAACAGTATCGTCTAAAGAAATAATACTTTGAATTGGAGAATTAGCAAGCGAATCTGATGTTGCAGGAGATTGAGCCATACTTGTTAGAGAAAACAAATAATAACTTAATCCTATAAATATTTTTTTCAAATTAACGTCTTGCATTGCGATTACAAAATTAATAACTATTTTCGGGATATTAACATATTTGTATTGTGATTGAAATTCAAGAAAAAGATCTTAAAAAACTGTATTATTCCATCGGTGAAGTAGCTGAAATGTTTCAGGTAAACACTTCTTTAATAAGGTTTTGGGAAAAAGAATTCTCTATCTTTCAACCAAAGAAAAACAAGAAAGGAAACCGTCTTTTCACTATAAAAGACATTCGAAATTTTAACAAGATTTATCATTTGGTAAAAATAAAAGGATTTACACTTGAAGGTGCAAAAAACTTTATTAAATCAAAAGAAGAGATTCAAATTGATAATAATCAGCCTATTGAATCAACTGAAAGTTCTGAAGTCATTGCTAAATTAGAGACTATTAAAGCTAAATTAATTCAGTTAAAAAAATAATTTATTTCTACAATTTACCAATCTAAAATGTAATCTTAAATTTTAAGATTCTATTAAATAACGAATTGCCTCTTCAATTTCTTTTTTACCGTATGATTGATCAAAGTCACATTTACCTATATCAGTCAACATACAGCCCTTGATTTCACTGTTAAAATTCTTTTTGTCGTTTTTCATCAACTCAATTATTTCTGGAATTTCAGATTCTTTAATCTCTATTTTTGGAAAAACCGAAGTCAAAACACGTTCAATATCTAACCATTTATCTTCCTGTAATATTGTACGTTTATAGGCAATATAACTTTCAGCTAACATTCCTAAACCAACAGCATAACCATGTGAAATAGGTTCTTTATCCAAGAAAAAACCTTCCAACCCGTGTCCAATTGTATGACCAAAATTCAATTTCTTACGATCATTCGATTCTTTAGGGTCATTTAAAACAATATTATTTTTAATGTCAATTGACGTTTTTATCAAATCATTGTCAACTAAATCATCCAAAGTAGTAATTGAAGTCAATTCTTCCCAGTAATTTGGATCAGCAATTAAAGCATGTTTTAACATTTCTGCATACCCATTCATTAATTCTTCAGCTGGCAGAGTCTGTAAAAATAATATATCAATATACAACGCTTTTGGATTGGTAAATGTACCCAATTGATTTTTATAAGGTCCCAAATCAATTCCAGTTTTACCACCAATAGAAGCATCTACCATCGATAATAAAGTCGTTGGGATGTTTATGAAATCAATACCTCTTTTAAAAATAGAAGCAATAAATCCACCCATATCAGTAACTACTCCTCCACCAAGATTAATGACCAAATCTTTTCTACCAATCTGATATTCAGATAAAGCTTCAAAAACTTGAAAGCACACTTCCATAACCTTGTTCTCTTCCCCATTCGGAAGTAACATTACTTCAGCTTCTTTTAATTCTTCAAAGTTGGTCAATAAATATTCTAAACAATTATCATGGGTATTTTCATCTACCATTATCACAACCTTTGAATGAGAATATCTCTCTTTCAATAAATTAGAAAATGAAGATTGAACTAAATTCCCTAATTCAATCTGATAATCTGAAGCATTAATTTTTACCATGTCTAAAAGTCTAACTCGAATATATAAACAAATGTAAATAAACACTTTTAGAATACGTACAACTTATCAAAAAAGGAATTACTTTTGTCCTATAAAATTGCACTATGATATCGTTTGACAATACAGAAATTGCTTTTAAAAGTAAATCTGATAAAGATTTGAAAAAAGCTTATTGGCTATTTAAAATTGTAGGAAATCCATCGATGGTTAAAATGGGAAAAGCTATGACTAATTTCTCATTAAAAGCAAAATTACCTATCAAAGGAATTATTAAGAAGACAATTTTCCATCAGTTCTGTGGAGGTGAAACTATTCCAGATTGCTCTAAAACAATTAAACAACTTGGTGATTTTGGTATTGGAACAATCTTAGATTATTCTATTGAAGGGAAAACTAGTGAAGAAGATTTTGATTCTACTGTAAAAGAAATTGTTTCAACACTTGAAGAGGCTAAAAAAAGTAAAAATATCCCTTTTGGAGTTTTTAAAGTGACTGGTATTTCAAGATTTGATATTTTAGAAAAAGCGAATCCCAAAGATGCAGTTCTTTCAGTTTTAGAACAAAAAGAACTTGATGCAGTTAAACTTCGTATAGATACTATATGTAAAGCTGGATTTGAAGCTGGGATTCCTATTTTTATTGATGCTGAAGAAACTTGGATTCAAGATACTATTGATCGTATCACAGTTGAAATGATGAAAAAATACAATCTTGAGAAAGCAATTGTATACAATACGGCTCAAATGTACCGTCACGACCGTTTAGAATTTTTGAAA
>CALPRR020000197.1 GCA_943326025.2 Candidatus Kuenenia stuttgartensis
AATCCAAGAGGTAGCGATCCAATTCATCAAAATCAGAAAGCAACATATTTCCCCAAGAAATGAATTCATCAAACGAATAATCAATGTCCGTTTCCGCTTTGTCTAATTGAATTTCAAACAAACGAATCAACGCTCTTGTTTTATCAATGATCGCTTTTTCAGACAATTCACGCACCCAGCGATCAATCGTAATCATTTTTGGAGCAATCAACGGTCGTTGAAACTCTTTAAACAATGACGTCGCAATGTATTTTTTCGCACGTTCAGAAGGCAAGACAATCGTTAAATGACGAATATCTAATTCATTTTCTTTGATGTACGAAGCAATTTGATCTGTGAAATGCATAATTGTATTGGGTTAATTCAGATGTTTAATTCTAAAAAAAACACCTGTTACAAAATTAAGAATTTAGAGATGATTTTGCTGTTTTTCTTTTTTTAGATTCCCATTTTATAGGATTATTTTTAATGTATTTAGAAATTACAAAATAGGCCAATTCAGATCGAACAATTCTTTCATAAAAGAATTTTTGCCATTCGAATTTAATTCCCGTCCGACGTACATGTTTTGATACGGCTGACTTGTATGAACCAACAATCGACGATAATGAATTTGGACCAATATTTTGGAATCGATTTTCTGCCGTTAATTTTAATAAATGTTTTGGATTTGTCACGCCCATCGATATTTGCATCATATATAGGGAATGGGCCTGCCCAATCCCTATATATGATGATGAAAATGAAAACGGCGGAATTGGGTTATCAATCGTAATAATCCCATGAATATGGTCGGGCATAACAATAAATTCACCCAAAACAACATTTTTTGAATGATTTGGAATTTCATACCATAAATCGTTTGCAATTTTTCCTGCATCAGATAAATGCATTTCCCCATTAATTATTTCCCCAAAATATTTAACACGATTTTTTGTGCAAATTGTAACAAAATAATGTGCATTCCATCTGTAATCCCAATTTGGTAATCGGAGCGATTTTCTTTGATTTAAATGTGCCATAAATTAGATTTTCCTATTGAATTTAGGAAAAAAGATGAAATTATAAAACTGTTTACTTAAAAAAATGGATCAATTATCGCTAGATTTCAACTTAACCAGTTATTATTTTGGTCTAAACCCTAATCTTCCTTATTTTTGTACAAATTTTTATAAGATGGCTGATATTCATACGTACGATTTTACAGGAAAAAGAGCATTAATCAGAGTTGATTTTAATGTTCCTTTGGATAAAGAAACACTTGCAGTAACTGATGATACAAGAATCAGAGCAGCAGCACCGACTATTCTACATATTTTGAAAAATGGAGGAAGTGTCGTTTTAATGTCACATTTAGGTCGTCCGAAAGAAGGTTTTGAAGATAAATATTCTTTGAAGCACATTGTAAATCAAGTTGAAAAAGTATTAGGTCATTCGATCTCTTTTGCTGATGATTGCATTGGTGAAAAAGCTTTTGAAATGAGTTCTAACTTGCCAGCTGGTGAAGTATTGTTATTAGAGAATTTACGTTTCTACAAACAAGAAACTACAGGAACAGAAAGTTTCGCTGAAGCATTATCGAAACACGGTGATGTTTATGTAAACGATGCATTTGGAACTGCTCACAGAGCACACGCTAGTACTGCAATTATTGCGAAATTTTTCCCGAATGATAAAATGTTTGGTTTCTTATTAGAAGCTGAAATTAAAAGTGTAGATAAAGTTTTAAATAGTACTGAAAAACCATTAACTGCAATTGTTGGTGGTGCAAAAGTATCTTCTAAAATTACAATTATTGAGCGTTTACTATCGAAAGTTGACAATCTTATCGTTGGTGGAGGGATGGCTTATACATTTGTGAAAGCGCAAGGTGGTGAAGTTGGAAATTCATTAATTGAAGATGATTATTTAGATGTTGCACGTAAAATCTTAGCTGAAGCAAAAGAAAGAGGTGTGAATTTATACATTCCAGTTGATACAATTATTGCTGATAAATTTGCAAATGATGCCAATAAACAAACGGTAGCAATTGATCAAATTCCTTCTGGATGGATGGGATTAGATGTTGGACCAAAAACATCTGAAGATTGTGCGAAAATCATCGAAAATTCTAAATTAATTTTATGGAATGGTCCTATGGGTGTTTTCGAAATGGAAAGCTACCAACAAGGTACAGTTGATGTTGCAAATGCAATTGTAAAAGCAACAGAAAAAGGAGCCTTTTCATTAATTGGTGGAGGTGATTCAGTAGCAGCAATCAACAAATTTAATCTTGCTGATAAAGTTAGTTATGTTTCTACTGGTGGTGGTGCTATGTTGGAATACTTGGAAGGAATTGAATTACCAGGTATAAAAGCTATTAGAGAAACACTTGTCGTATTTTAGATTTATAGGTTTTAAAATAAGTTTGAAAGCTGAAAGAAAAGTAGAATAATCTGCTTATCTTTCAGCTTTTTTAGTTTGCAAAAGTCAATGTAATAGCCGATAAATATTTTCAAAATGAAATTTACTAAACACCATGTTTTATTGCACTTCATTATTTTTATGTGGGGTTTTACAGGGATATTAGGAAAATTGATCCACTTAGATTCATATATTTTAGTTTGGCATCGGGTTTTAATTGCTTTAATAGGTTTAAGTATATATTTAGCAATTAGAAAAGTTTCAATTAAAATTAACTCCAAAAAAGATTTTTTCACATTATGTATGGTCGGTGTATTTGTTGCATTACATTGGGTTACATTTTATAAATCTATCCAATTATCAACTGCTTCATTGGGAATTCTTTGTTTATCTACCACAACGTTACATGTGTCATGGCTTGATCCAATCATCATGAAACGAAAATTTTCATGGTTAGAATTTCTTTTTGGGTTATTAGTAATTGTTGGAATTTACATTGTTTCAAGTGACTTTTCTGCAAAAGATTATGAGGCGTTAATTTGGGGTTTATCTTCGGCACTTTTCGCTGGTTTATTCGCTGTTTTTAATGGGAAATTAGTTCAAACAGTTTCATCACCTATCATTACACTTTATGAAATGGGAATAGGCTTACTCTTTTTGACTGGAATTTTAATTTTTCAAGGAAAATTCAACACAGAAGCTTTATTTACAATGACATTTAGCGATTTCCTATGGCTCTTATTTTTAGGCTTGTTATGTACTTCGTTTGCCTTTTTAGCTACGATTGAAGTCGTAAAAAGGTTAGGTGCTTTTACCGTTTCGTTAAGTATTAATTTAGAACCCGTTTACACTATACTTTTAGCAATAGTTATCCTAAATGAGAACGAATTATTGGGCGCTAAATTTTATATTGGAGCTGTAATTATTATCTTGGTTGTATTGGCAAATGGCTTAGTGAAAAATTTAATGACTAAAAATCAAGATTAATATCGCAATAAAGAACTTTTGTAAATATTAGATGGTAACTATTGGTATAATTGATGATGAGGAAAATGCTCGAAGAGTAATTTCTAAATATTTAGAACGTTATTGTGACGATTATGATGTACTCTTTGAAACAATGCAATTGCAAGAATCAATCGATGCAGTCTTGGAACATCAACCGGATCTTATTTTTTTAGATATTAATTTGTTAGATGGATCAGGTATTGATGTTGCACAAAAGATTAGTGGTAAAACAGATACTAAAATCATTTTTACAACTGCTTATAACGAATTTGCGATTCAAGCCTTAAAATTAAAAGCATTTGATTACCTTTTGAAACCGATTGATGTAGATGAATTTAAAGATTCACTTAAACTAGTTACTCAAAATATAAATGAAGTAAAACAAATTAAAGCTGAAAATTCTAAATTATCAATAACTACAATTTCTGGAACTCAACTGATTGATAAGTCTTCGATTTCACATTTTAATGCAGATGGTTCATACACAGAAATTATATTGATCAATGGAAAATCTATAACAGCATCTAAATCGCTAAAGTTTTTTGAAAATCAAATTGAACATCATTCAAGTTTTTTGAAAATTCATAAATCGACAATCATCAATGTTAATCATGTTATTGCCCTTG
>CALPRR020000198.1 GCA_943326025.2 Candidatus Kuenenia stuttgartensis
ACAATCAAAAATGTATAGCCTTTTTGAAACTAAATAAAGGAGAGCTCAAACCGAAAAAGATTTAGAAAACACATTAGAAATAGAACGAATTTATATTCTCAAAGAATATCAAGGAAAAAACATAGGCACTTTTCTTCTTAACAAAGCAAAAGAAATCGTCAAAAAAGAAAATCTAGATTATTTATGGTTAGCAGTTTGGGAGAAAAATGAAAAAGCTATTAAATTCTACGAAAAACATAATTTCAAAATTTTCGGAGAACACGATTTCATCTTAGGAACCGACATCCAACAAGATTACCTCATGAAATTAAAATAGTTGGCTGAGCAAGTCGAGCCAACTATTATTTATTGTTTGGATTTAATCACATCAAATCAAAACCTTATATGACCTTATATGCCTTATATGGTTCAAAAAAAAACACTATTCGGTTCTTCCCTCCAATTTACAAATTCTCAAAAAAGTCATTCCCTTTATCATCAGTTATAATAAAAGCAGGGAAATTCTTAATCGTAATTTTTCGAACCGCTTCCATTCCCATTTCTTCGAAGTCAACCACTTCAACAGAAGTAATATTTTCTTTCGCTAAAATAGCAGCTGGACCTCCGATAGAACCTAAATAGAATCCACCGTATTTATTACAAGCATTGGTAACATCTTTCGAACGGTTTCCTTTAGCTAACATAATCATACTTCCACCTAAACTTTGGAATTGGTCCACATAAGAATCCATTCTTCCTGCCGTTGTTGGACCGAAACTTCCGGAAGGCATTCCTTCAGGTGTTTTAGCTGGACCAGCATAGTACACAGGATGAT
This sequence comes from Candidatus Kuenenia stuttgartensis, assembly GCA_943326025.2. Classification (GTDB taxonomy): domain Bacteria; phylum Bacteroidota; class Bacteroidia; order Flavobacteriales_D; family Crocinitomicaceae; genus CAIUKX01. The sequence goes on from CALPRR020000198.1 coordinate 815, forward strand.
TTTTAAAATATTCAGGCATTGGTTGACCTGCATCGATGATTTCTTTAATCTTCGCATGCGCCATATCTCTCGCAACGATCAAAGTACCATTTAATTTCAATCTTGTTTTAATCGGGTATTTAGATAGTTCAGCCAATACTTCACTCATTGGACGATCCAAATTAATTTCAACTGCTGGTTCTAAATGAGGAGGAGTTTCAGGAAGTAATCTTCTTGGATTTTTTTCCAATTGCTCAACATAGATACCATCTTTTGTGATTTTTGCTTTGATATTTCTATCAGCAGAACAAGAAACACCTAATCCAACTGGACAAGAAGCAGCGTGACGAGGCAAACGAATTACACGGACATCATGCGTAAAATATTTCCCGCCAAATTGAGCACCAATTGTACTTTCTTGACAGATTTTTTGAACTCTTTTTTCCCATTCTAGATCTCTGAAAGCTTGACCACCCATGTTACCTTCTGTTGGCAATTCATCGAAATAACCTGCAGATGCTTTTTTTACAGCAGCCAAATTCGCCTCAGCAGATGTCCCACCAATGACAAATGCTAAATGGTATGGAGGACAAGCAGAAGTTCCTAAATCTTTAATTTTATCTTTGATAAATTCTTCTAAAGAACTATCATTTAACAACGATTTCGTTTTTTGGTATAAGAACGTTTTATTAGCAGAACCTCCACCTTTAGCTAAAAATAAGAATTCGTATGAAGTTCCCTTTTTAGCATAAATATCAATCTGAGCAGGTAAATTAGAGCCTGAGTTTTTTTCATCAAACATAGTCAAAGGAACGACTTGAGAAAAACGAAGATTACGTTCTTGGTAAGTATTGAATATTCCTTTTGATAAGTATTCAGCATCATCAACACCAGTATATACATTTTCACCTTTTTTCGCCATGACGATTGCAGTTCCAGTATCTTGACAAGATGGTAATTGACCTTCAGCAGCTACAGTTGCATTTTGTAATAAATTATAAGCAACAAAACGGTCATTATCAGTCGCTTCAGGATCGCTTAAAATCGCATTTAATTTCTCTAAATGAGAAGTTCTAAGGTAAAAAGAAACATCAGTCATCGCTTCCTGAGCCAACAACTCCAATCCTTTAGGATCAACAGTTAGGATCTCTCTATCACCTAATTTTTCAACTTTCACATAATCCGAAGTAACTTTTCGGTATTCCGTATTATCTCTCAATAAAGGATACGGATCTTGATAAAAAAAATCTGCCATAATAAAAGGTTTCTATTCGTTTTTGAACCATTACAAATGTAGTATTTTTTTTTAATTCTTCCCCCTTTGGAGGGGGATCGAGGGGGAGGATAACTGTGAATTTATTTTATATCGTTTTTTCTAATTAAGATACTATTCATTAATTTATTTATTTATTGGAAGAAAATATAACCTAAGTTTATTAGTGAAAACTGAAGTTTATCATAATCCTCCCCCTTCGCCCCCTCCAAAGGGGGAAACGAACATTACAAGTAAGTATACATTTATAATCAGTAAAAAATGATCCCCCATAATTATATAAAATTTAAATCTTCAAGAAAGTATGTTGTTATATTTTTTCGTTGTAAATTTGAATAACGCTTTAAAATATGTACACAAAAGATCTTTTAGAAGAAGTTAAGGGAATTACGTTGTCTGATTTAGAATTAGTTAACAAAAAACTGGCTTATTTGAATAACGAACAACTTTCTTGGAAACCAAGTGAGAATGTGTGGAATATTAAAGAAGTTATTGCGCATTTGAATGAATATGCTAAATTTTATCACGCAGCATTCGTTGAAAGAATCACAAAAACGAGGTTTACTTCACCAGGAGAAGTCTTTATTTCTTCGCCTTTAGGAAGATCTGCTTGGAAATCGATGAAATTAGGAAATGCTAAGAATGTGAAAAGAAGATTCAAAGCAATGCGTTCTTACAATCCTTCATCTGAAACAAGTTTAGTGACGGGAAATGAAATTTCAACCATTCAAAAGGAGTTGAATGAATTTCTGAAAATTATTGAAATGTCTGCGAATGTGAGTTTGAGAAGAGTGAAGATTCCAATTTCCATTTCGAAAATTATCCGTTTAAGATTAGGTGATGCGTTATTGTTCGTTACCTATCACAACGAACGTCATTTTCAACAAATCGCTAACTTGATGGCGATGAGAGATTTCCCGAAAAAATAATACAACACCATTTTCATGAATAAAACAGCCTATTGTTTTGTGAGTATTTCGCCCGTAAGAGCAGAAAACAAAGATCAATCTGAAATAGTAACGCAATTACTTTTTGGAGAGTTAATTCACGTTTTGGAAATGCATGAACCATGGTTTAAAATTAAAACCTACTTCGATAATTACGAAGGTTGGATTGATTCTAAACACGTTCACTTTTTGACGGAAAAAGAAATGAAAAGATGGTTGGAAGGATTAACCATTCAATACAATCTGCTAGAAACAATTAAAACTCCTTGGGGAAATCAACGCATTGTAAAAGGTTCTTATGTTCCCTCTTTTAAAGAACAAAACTTTAAAATTGGAGAGGACCAATTCGAATACATTTCATCAGAAATAGAAAAAATACCCACTTCGATTTTTGAAACTGCCTTAGAATACTTGAATACACCATACTTATGGGGAGGTAAGTCACCATTCGGGATCGATTGTTCAGGATTTACACAACAAGTTTTTCGTTTTTACGACATCAATCTACCAAGAGACGCTTCACAACAAGTAGAACACGGTTTAGAAATTGAATTCGACGAGATCCAAGAAGGCGATGTAGCTTTTTTCAATAACAAAACAGGAAAAATTACCCACGTCGGTATCCTAGACGGACAAGGAAACATCATCCACGCCAGCGGCCAAGTAAGAATCGATCACTTCACCAAACAAGGCATCATTCACTCAGAAACAAAATCATTGACACATAACTTGAATTGTATCAAACGTATGTAGTTTATTTACTTCCCTCTTTGGAGAGCTTGTCCCGAATTTGCGGGAGGGATCGAGGGCGAGGACAACGGAAATCTTTAATAGAAGTTAAAAATCAACTATTAATCTTCAGTTATTAAATCCTTGAGAAGAGCAAAAATTTTGGCGAAGACCAAACGTTAGAGCAGGGAAATTGAGGAGGGTAACATCTATAATCTCAA
>CALPRR020000199.1 GCA_943326025.2 Candidatus Kuenenia stuttgartensis
ACACAAATGAAACTTTAAGTGAAATAGAGAAAATCCTAGTTTTCTATAAAGACAAAACATTCAAAGAATATTTTCCAAAATAAGATTCGCAAGCAGCTATGAACTTTCAACTATTATCTCTGCACTAAAAAAATCAGCTAATTACACCAGAACCAATCAATTCTTCACTATCATACCATGCTGCAAACTGTCCAGGAGTTATTCCTCTTTGTTTTTGTTGGAATAAAATATAAAGACCATCTGATTTTTGAATCAATGTAGACGGCTGAAGCGCTTGTCTATAACGAACCCTTACCATCATTTCTTTTGTTTGACCAACAACCAATCGATACTTTGAATTAATATAGTGAACCTCTTCATTTTTAATAAATAAAGCATGTTTATTTAAACCTGGATGTTCATCTGTTTGACCAGAAAAAACTAAATTATTTACCGTATCAATCCCAATAACAAATGACGGTAGAGGACGACCACCAATCTGCAATCCTTTTCGTTGTCCAATTGTATAATAATGAGCACCTTGATGTGTTGCAACGTTAACTCCCATTTCTTTTTGAAATACAAAAGGTTGTGCTAATTGCTCAACATTCTCAGTTATAACTTCTATATCTTGATAAGCTAAAAGTTGTTTTTCAGAACTTGGAATCTCAATAACTTCACCTTGTTTTGATTTCAGTTTTTGCTGTAAGAATTGAGGTAGACTGATCTTTCCAACAAAACATAAACCTTGAGAATCTTTTTTATCTGCGGTTAATAAACCTATTTTTTTTGCTATTTCTCGTACTTCAGATTTTAATAATTCCCCAATCGGAAAAAGTGATTTTTGAAGTTGTTCTTGATTCAATTGACATAAGAAATAAGATTGATCTTTACTCGGATCTTTTCCAGCTAATAATCCAACTGTCCCATCTGAATGATCAATTCTCCTGCAATAATGACCTGTAGCGACATAATCAGCACCAAGATCCATAGCAGCTTTTAAAAACACATCAAATTTAATCTCACGATTACATAATACATCTGGATTAGGAGTTCTTCCTGCCTCGTATTCATTAAACATGTAATCAACGATTTTTTCCTTGTATTCTTTACTTAAATCAATTACTTGAAAAGGAATATTCAGCTGTTCAGCTATCAGTAAAGCATCGTTTGAATCATCTATCCAAGGACATTCATCAGAAAGCGTAACGGATTCATCATGCCAATTACGCATAAACATTCCAATTACTTCATATCCTTGCTCTTTTAAAAGATAAGCAGCAACGCTTGAATCAACGCCACCAGACAAACCAACTACAACTCTTTTCATACTGCAAAATTACAATATATTACAGAAAGAAGAAATGGTTTTTTGATAAAAGGTTAAGTCAACAAATCTAACTTATACAATTTAGAATTGTAACAATTTAAGAAATCGTATAATTACAAATGTTAACTAACGTATTATTCTATTGTTTACAAATGTGCATTAACAATTTATAACAGCTAATCAATAAAACATTTATACATAAATCACTAACTTAGCATTATGGCTATAAAAAATTTCATTTTATTCTTTTCCTTTTTTACAATCGGAACAACCTACTCACAACAAAATTGTGAAAAGGTTTTATTACAAGGGAAAGTAATTGATACCCTTTCTCCTCAATATTTTTACAATTTCATGATTGTAAACAGAACAAATGGTAAAGGTGTTTTCGGTCAGCCAAACGGAAGTTTTTCACTATATGTAAATAATAAAGATTCTATCAATCTATCTATAAAAGGTTATCCTATTATAGGATTTAGAGTTTTAGCCGATTCAAATTGTCAATTTAATGTTAAAGAATACATTGAACGAATCGCAACAAATATCCAAGAAGTTGTTATTCATCCTTTAAAATCTCTAGAACAAATAAAAGAAGAACGTTCCTCGCTTGCCATGAGAGAAACTAGAATGGTTACTGGAATTGATGCGCTTCAAAGTCCAATTACAGCATTGTACCAAGCTTTTTCTAAAAAAGAACAAAACAAACGATGGATAGCCGAACAACAATTTAAGGACAGTCAGAAACAAGTCGTAAAAGAATTACTTCGTTTGTATGTAGCTTATGATATTATAGAATTGAGCGAAGAACAATTTGACGAATTCATAGCTTTCTTAAATGTTGACATAGACTTCTTTAAAACAGCGACTGAAATGGAATTAGTGACGTTTGTAAAAGATAAATATGAACATTTCAGAATCATGAATAAGTTGCAATATGTTGAAAATGCAAAATGGCGAACTATTTTACCAACCGACAAAAGAGCTGCAATCATTGAGTTATTGAACATGTACGTTTCGAATAACGCGATTGATTTACCTGTAACAGAATTTGATAGATTCATTATTTACATGAATTTAGACGAAGCCTTTTTGAAAAACAGAACAGATTTAGATGTTTTCAATCATGTTCGAACAAAATATTTCGACTACATCGACTTTTACAAAATTGATATTCGTGCATTGAAAGTAAATTACAACATTAAAGAAGAAGACAATGAAGGTTGGAAATGGGATCTTAAGCACAAAAAAGATAAAAAAGCAGCAATCATCACATTAATCAAACTTTACAATGAGCACAAAGTAATCGACATCAAACAAGATGAATATGATCGATTTATAATCTTCTTAAATCTGAAAGAGTCGTTTATGACTTCTGCTTCAAACGAGCAATTAATTCAATACGTAAGAGATAAATACTATAAGTATTTGGATTTTTACCATAAAGAGAAATAAAACTCTTTGTGATTTTGAATTTTGTATTTTAAATTTTGAATTTGATTTTCAATTAAAATTTATAATCTACTTCTTAATCTCTTCCAAACGCTTTTGTCGTTGCATTGGGTTTTCATTTAACTTATTTTGTTGAAACAACTGATAACGAGTAGGTTCAATTTCTATTGGCCATGAATTATTGTTTAAATCTGTATCAGCAGTTTCTAAAAATGGATCTACTCTTACAGAAACAACTTCTTTCTTTAATATAAATACTTTAGAAACAACATCTTGACCTTGAACCCATATCTCTGCTGGAATACGAACAACTTCCGTGGTATTATCACTGTATGTAAAACGAACAATTAATGGAGTAACTAAACCACCTATGTTTTTAAATGTTAATTCATAAAAATGATTGTTTTCAGCTAATAATTTACTTTCATCTGGCGTCAATTTATTTTTGAATTTATCATATTCTAAACGATCAAGCGCATCAACTTCATAGATATTACGTTTCTTATAAAAATCATCTAATGTTGGGTCATTTTCATTCGCTGTCTTTTCGATCAATGTTTTATTTCTAGTATCTCCAATAAATTGATCTTTTGAAACATCTTTTTCTTTTAAAGCTTGTTTTTCGATTTCGGGATTATTTGTATTTAATTGAAAGTAACGAACTTTCTCTAATGAAACGTCGACATTATCAGTAGAGTAGAACCAACCTCTCCAAAACCAATCTAAATCAACAGCTGATGCATCTTCCATCGTTCGAAAGAAGTCTGCTGGTGTTGGATGTTTAAATTTCCATCGTTCACAATACGTTTTAAAAGCGTAATCAAATAATTCTCTTCCCATTATGGTTTCACGAAGAATATTTAATGCAGTTGCTGGTTTACCATAAGCATTGTTTCCAAATTGCAAAATTGATTCAGAATTTGTCATAATAGGTGAAAGTCCTTTTTTATCACCACGCATATAGTCAGCGATCAAATAAGCAGGACCTCTTCGTGAAGGATAACCGCGTTCCCATTCTTGCTCAGTCAAATATTGAACAAAGGTGTTCAAACCTTCATCCATCCAAGACCACTGTCTTTCATCTGAATTAATAATCATTGGAAAGAAATTATGACCAACTTCATGAATAATTACTCCCCACATACCATATTTTGTATCTTCAGAATATGTTCCGTCTTCTTCAGGACGTCCACCATTAAA
>CALPRR020000200.1 GCA_943326025.2 Candidatus Kuenenia stuttgartensis
ATTCTAAATTTTGCAGGCGAATGAACATCGGTCATGATTTGTTGCGATAAGTATTCCTTATTAGCATTTACCATCCAAGCATAACCGTAGGCTAAAAAGTAACGCTGATCTGGCGATAATCCACTAATTTTAACATTGTTTTTGTATTGAGGTGTTCTTTTAAATGCCTCTAATCCCATTACAACACCTCCTAAATCAGCAATATTTTCACCTTGAGTAGCTTCTCCGTTCACATGCTTATTTCCCAAAACCTTGAAATTATTGAATTGCTCAACAATCAACTTTGTTTTTACCTGAAACTTAGCTAAATCTTCTGGCGTCCACCAATTATTTAAATTTCCATTTTCATCATATTGACTTCCTTGATCATCAAATCCATGTGTGATTTCATGCCCAAATGTTGAGCCACCAATAATTCCATATAAAATAGCATCATCTGGCATTCTTCCTTCAAAACCTGGAACAATAATATTACAAGCAGGAACAACAATCTCATTATTACTAGGATCATAATAAGCATTATATGTTTGAGGATACATCGCCCACTCAGACTTATCTACTTTCTTACCATATTTAGACACCATGAAGTTATAGTCCCAAGTATTAGCATTCATTACATTTTGACAATAAGACTCTCTCGTTATCTTAAGTTTACTCATGTCTTTCCATTTATCAGGATAACCAACTTTCATTACAATTTTACTTAATTTATGTAATGCTTTTTTCTTTGTTGGTTCACTCATCCAATCTAATTTCTTGATATGTTGAGCGTAAACATCTCTAATAGAATTTCCAATTTCTAACAACTTCTCTTTTGAACCTGCAGGTAAATATTCTTTCACGTAAATTTGACCTATCAATTCACCTAAAGAACCATTTGTTTGATTAACAATGTTTTCCCATCTAGGTTTTTGTTCTTTTACACCATTCATGATGGTAGCGTAAAATTTAAAATTTTGCTTTCTGATTTTACTCGTTAAATAATTAGAATAAGAATCAATTAAATTCCATTTTAAATACACTTTCCAATCTTCAATAGAAACAGTTTTAACCATTCCGTTTAAAGCTTGAAAAAATTCTGGTTGACGCACAATTACTGAATCAGCTTTTTTAACACCTAATTCTACTAGAACATTCGCCCAAGAAATATTTGAAGTCAATTCATTAAATTTTGAAAGTGACATTTTATTGTAATTCTTTACAGGATCTCTTTGTTCCTCTAATTTTCGAGACACCTTTGCTAAGTCACTTTCTAATTTATAAATAATTGAAGCGTTTTTTTCTGCCTTTTCTGAAGATTCGCCCATCAACACCTGCATTGCTTGAAGGTGTTTTTTATATTCTGAACGAATTTCAGTTGTTCGTTCATCAGTATTAAAATAATAATCACGATCACCTAATCCTAGACCACCTTGCATAAAAAACAAAGCGTATTTTGAACTCATTTTATCATCTTGACCAATATAAAAAGAATACGCTGGACTTGAGCCAATTGTATGAAGATGGGCAATTTCTTTCATTAAAGTTGTTACATCTTTAACTGAAGCTATTTTTGATAATTCAGCTTTCAAAGGTGTTAATCCAGCTTTTTCGATTGCTAAAGTATCCATACCTGAAGCATAGAAATCACCTATTTTCTGTTCGTTACTCCCCTCTTTTGCATCAGTCAATCCAGCAGATTTCTCACAAATTTGTCTAATCTGACTATTAATAGTATCTCCAATTGTATTAAAAATTCCATTACTTTGATCAGAAGCTGCAATTGGATTCTTTTTAAACCAATTGCCATTTGCATGATAAAAGAAATTTGAAGCTGGACTTACAGTGGTATCTCTATTTGTTAATAAAGGATCTAAAAATGATTCATTTTTATTTGAATTACATGCAAATAAAAACAATAAACCAATTGATAATAAAAAAAATTTTGAAGTAAATTTCATAGTTTAACGTTTGTTTTATGTCTATGACTAAATAAGTCAATCAATAATATCTTCAAAGTTAAACATCCATTTATTTAGAAACAATCAATTTCATAAATAAACTATGAATTCAGATTCAATCCTTACATTTGACCAAACAATAAAACATGAAAATTAATTACAACTTTGAACTTAACGATTGGATGGCATTTCAAGAATTCCATTTGAGCGAATCAAAACAATTTAAGAAAACAAAATTAATCTCAACTTTAACTGTGCCAATTGTTTATGGTCTATTCATTTTAAATGATGCAATGAAAGGAGAGTTAGATATAATTCCAACTAGTATTTTTACTGTTATTTCAATTTTATGGATGATTTACTATCCAAAAAGATTAACTATTCGAACATTAAAAAAAGTAAAGAAAATTTTAGAAGATCCAGTAAATTCAAAAATAATAGGTGAACATTCTATTGAACTTTCAGAGCAAGGACTTAAAATTACAAAACCAGAAAGTGAAAACTTTATTAATTGGAATGGATTAATTCGAATTGCAGAAACAAAGAACTACTATTTTATATACAACAAATCTATAAGCGCTATTATCATACCTAAAGTAAAAATTGAAGAAAATTTAAGTGAATTTGATTCATATTTAAAAAAATATTTTCAAAATTAAATCATGAAAATTAGAAGGTAAAATCAAATTTACATGATTTAAATCAGTTAAAAAATCCATTTATATTTCTAACTTCGCACTCTCAAATCCTTGTTTTTGGATGCTGATTATTAACAAAAAACGAAATTTAAATGAGTATTGAAAAAGAATTAAATGCACGTAGTGGTTCAAAATGTGAACTTTGTGGAGCAGATCATGAAATATCAGCATTTGAGGTTGCGCCTCTACAAAACAATGGAAGAGTGGATGATTACATTTCAGTTTGCGGAACATGTAAGGATCAAATAGAAAATCCTGAAAAAGCAGATGCTAATCATTGGAGATGTTTGAATGATAGTATGTGGAGCGAAGTTCAAGCGGTTCAAGTAATTGCCTGGAGAATGTTGCAAAGACTTAAATCAGAAGGATGGCCACAAGACCTATTAGACATGCTTTATTTAGATGATGAAACATTAGCATGGGCCAAAGCGACTGGAGAAGGTGAAGATAAAGAAGCTGAAGATTTTCATAAAGATGTAAATGGTGTTCGTATCGAAGCTGGTGATACAGTTGTGTTAATCAAAGATTTAAATGTTAAAGGTGGTGGTTTTACTGCAAAAAGAGGAACTGCAGTTAGAAACATATCTTTAGATCATAACAATACAAATTATATTGAAGGAAAAGTAAATGGTCAAACGATTGTGATTATTACTGAATACGTTAAGAAATCGTAACTTCGACTCCGCTCAGTTTACGATTTAAGATTTTGAATTTTGGATTATGAATTATGAATTATGAATTAATTGTAATCCAAAATTTAAAATCCAACATTCAAAATTATTTACGGTTTTTCCATTTAGGTTTCAAAATTGGCAATAAAACCATCAAAACCAAAATATAAATCGGATAGATAAAAGTACTTAATGGTAACATCGCCCATGTTTTCAATCGTTTAATATTCTTAAAATAAAGAAAGTATACAACTAATTCCAACATTATTTTCAAACCAACAAATAAAATTAACTCAATCCATTTGAGATTAATAATTTCAAGAACAAACAGAATTGAAAATCCAATATGAATCATGGCTGCAATTACAGCTAATCCATTACTCAATTGATCCCCTACTATATTTCCTTTTCCTATCCAACGTAATCTCTGATAAATAAAATCTTTTATTGTTAAAGGTGTAGCTGTCGAAACTGAAAAAGACATTTCTGATACCAACTCAATTGAACAATTATTTTTTCTAAAATCACTGAGTAAAAATATATCATCCCCTGAAGCAATTGTTCGATGATTTTCGAATGAATCATATTTCAAAAATGAACTTCTTTTAAATAATAAGTTTGCACCACTGGCTAAAAAAG
>CALPRR020000201.1 GCA_943326025.2 Candidatus Kuenenia stuttgartensis
TATTGAACTCAAAAATAGGATCTTCTGTATCTAATAAATGTGCTGGAATTTTTGATAAATCTGTATCCAATCCTACACATAAAAAAGATTGCTTAATTCTAATTTGTTCGATAAGTTCTTGACGTGTCATTTTCTAAATTTTTTACAAAAGTACTATTATTTTTTAATAGATATTAGGCTGAGCGGAGTCGGAGCCTACTATCTTTATTTATTTTCGATGAAACAAAATTCCTTAAAATTTAAAGGTGTAATAATTTCTGTTTTGGCATTTGGATAGGCATTCGTGAAAGCCAATGTGATTTTATGTTTTTTATCACTATTCCATTTTATTTCATACGCGGTTAATTCACCGTATTGTTCTTCAAGGTAATCTACCTCACGTTGTTGAAGATTTCTCCAGAAATAACTTTTAGCACCTATTTCTTTCCATGCTTTTGATTTCATTCGTTCGCTTATTAAGAAATTTTCCCACAAAGCACCGATGTCGTTTCTTAATTCTAATGGACGAAAATCTTCAATTATTGCATTTCGAATTCCATTGTCCCAAAAATATATTTTATTCATTTTAGTGACTTCTTTACGTTCATTCGTGCTATAAGCTTTCAATCGAAATACGACAAATGATTTTTCTAATAAATCGATGTAATTTTCTACTGTTTCTGATTTTACTTTTAAAGTATTCGCCAATTCATTGATTGAAACTTCTGAACAAACCTGAAAGGCTAATAATTTTAATAATTTATCTAATAATTCTGGTTTACGAATGTCTTTCCAAATCAAAACATCTTTATATAAATACTGACTTGATAAGTTTTTCAGTAACGTTTCTGCGTCTGATTGATTGTTGCACACATCTGGGTATGAACCAAATCTTAAATGAAAAGGTAATGTTTGTTCCAATTCATAATTAGATTTTTGAGTATATAGTTCTTCTTGTGAAAAGGGGTATAAGTGAAATAATATATGTCTTCCAGTTAACGGTTCAAATATTTTATCAGAAATTTCTAAAGCCGATGAGCCAGTTGCGATAAATTGAACTTCCTTAAAATTATCAATCATCATTTTTAATAGTAATCCTGGATTCAATAATCGTTGTACCTCATCAATTATGACTATTTTATGATTACCGATTAAATCGCGAATACCCTCACTATTTATTTGTTCTAATCTTATTCGAAGTGCTTGATCATCTCCATTTAACCATAAAGCTTCATCTTTTGAAAATAGCATTTCTAACAAAGTAGTTTTTCCTACTTGTCTTGCGCCTGTAATAATTAAAACTTTCTTTTTAAACATCCAATAGGAAAGTTTTGTTCTTAAAATACGAGTCTTAGTATTCATTTTTTTCTACTTGTTTTTTCAAAAGTATTAAAATTTCCACTATAATGGAAAAAAAAGTATTAATTTTTCCATTATACTGGAAAAAAAAGTATTAATTTTTCCATTAAATAATGTTGAGAGAATAAAAAAGGGAGCTAAAAAACTCCCTAAATATTCTAAAACCAATAATTTAAGCTTTTATTTTTCCTTCGGTTTTATCCGTTTTTTCAAACGGAACCTCAGTCTTCGTAAGCTTACGCTTCTTCTCCTTTCATCTTCTCTGCATTTTCAGCCATTTTTAAAGCGTCAATCATATCTTGAATGTCACCATTCATAAAAGCACTTAAATTATAAATTGTTTTACCAATTCTATGATCTGTAATACGACCTTGAGGATAATTGTATGTTCTAATTTTAGCTGAACGGTCACCTGTAGAAACCAATGTTTTACGTTGTGCAGCTCTGATTTCGTGAACTCTATCTAATTCAGCTTGATACAAACGAGAACGTAATACAGTAATTGCTTGTGCTAAATTTTTATGTTGTGAACGACCATCTTGACATTCAACTACTGTTCCTGTTGGGATGTGCGTCAAACGAATTGCTGATTCTGTTTTATTAATGTGCTGTCCACCTGCACCTGATGCTCTAAAGGTATCTTTACGTACATCATTCATATCTAAGTGAAAATCGACTTCTTCTGCTTCTGGTAAAACCGCAACAGTAATTGCTGAAGTATGCACACGACCTTGAGATTCTGTTTCAGGAACACGTTGAACACGGTGAACACCTGACTCAAATTTCAACATTCCATACAAACCTTCACCTTCAATGTTCATTGAGATCTCTTTGTATCCTTTTGTTGTTCCTTCAGAAGAGTTGATGATTTCATATTTCCATCCAATTTCTTTGAAAAACATCGTGTACATTCTGAAAATATCTTCAACGAAAATACACGCTTCATCTCCTCCAGTTCCTGCACGTAACTCCATAATGGCGTTTTTATCATCTTCAGGGTCTTTCGGGATTAACAACATTTTAATACGTTCTTCCAATTCAGGACGTTTTTGCTCTAAATCGTTGATTTCCATTTTTGCCATTTCACGCATTTCCTGGTCTTCTTCAATTTCTAACAGTTCTTTCGAACTTTTGATGTTGTCAAAAATGTTTTTATATTCTTTATAGGCAATAACTACTTCTTCTAAGTCGCGGTATTCTTTGCTTAACTTCACATAACGATCCATATCAGAAATAATATCTGGATCGACGATCAAAGTTCCCACTTCAATAAATCGGTAATTAATTGCTTCTAATTTTTTTAGTAAATCTTCCATTGATAAATTGAATCTTTTGTTCCCCCTTTGGAGGGGGCAGGGGGAGGACAATTCAGTAAAATTTTTCTTATATCATCCTCCCCCTCAATCCCCCTCCAAAGGGGGAAGAATGAATTATTCTATAATTTAATATTCGAAAGTACCGTATTCAGATTGAATCGTTAATTTTTTTCCTTCATTTTTCTCTACTCTTCCTACAATTTGAGCATCGATATTGAATGATTTTGAAATTTCAATGATTGACTGAGCAACATCTTGAGGCACATATACTTCCATCCTATGTCCCATGTTGAATACTTTGTACATTTCTTTCCAATCCGTTTTAGATTCTTCTTGAATCAATTTAAAAAGTGGAGGAATTGGAAATAAATTATCTTTAATTACATGAACATCATTCACAAAGTGTAACACTTTCGTTTGTGCTCCACCGCTGCAATGAACCATTCCATGAATGTCTTTTCTATGATTATCTAAAATTTGTTTGATAACAGGTGCGTAAGTTCTTGTTGGTGATAATACCAATTTACCAGCATTTATTGGAGAACCTTCAACCTCATCTGTTAATTTTTTTGAACCAGAATAAACCAAATCAGCAGGTACGCTTGCGTCGAAACTTTCAGGAAATTCTGTTGCTAATTCTTTTGAGAAAACGTCGTGTCTTGCAGAAGTTAAACCGTTACTTCCCATTCCACCGTTGTATTCAGTTTCGTATGTTGCTTGACCGAAAGAAGCCAAACCAACAATTACGTCACCATCTTGAATTGTATGATTTGAAACAACATCTTCACGTTTCATTCTACAAACGACAGTTGAATCTACAATGATTGTACGAACTAAATCACCAACATCAGCAGTTTCACCACCTGTAGAATGAATTCCAATTCCTTGATTTCTTAATTCAGTCAACAATTCTTCCGTTCCATTGATGATTTCAGAAATAACTTCACCAGGCACTAAATTTTTGTTTCGACCAATAGTAGAAGATAACAAAATATTATCTGTTGCACCAACACACAATAAATCATCAATATTCATGATCAATGCATCTTGCGCAATCCCTTTCCAAACTGAAATATCACCTGTTTTTTTCCAGTACATATAAGCCAAAGATGACTTAGTACCAGCACCATCAGCGTGCATTACGATACAATAATTTTCATCTCCAGATAAAGTATCTGGAACAATTTTACAAAATGCTTGAGGAAATAATCCTTTATCTACATTTTTAATTGCATTGTGAACGTCCTCTTTTCCTGCAGAAACGCCTCTAAGGTTATAACGAATGTCTGACA
>CALPRR020000202.1 GCA_943326025.2 Candidatus Kuenenia stuttgartensis
GTTGAAGGTGTTTATGATGCTTTTAATCGTGATGCTTATTTAGCGGGAGATGTTGCTCCTGTTTTCTTTGGTTCAGCTGTAAACAATTTTGGTGTAAAAGAACTTTTAGATACTTTCTGTGAAATTTCACCTTCGCCAAGAGGAAGAGAAACTGATTTACGTTTCATCAATCCTTCTGATGATAAATTTTCTGGATTTGTATTTAAAATTCACGCGAACTTAGATCCAAAACACAGAGATCGTATTGCTTTCTTGAGAATTGTTTCTGGTAAATTTGAGCGTAATACGTTTTACAACCATGTTCGTTTAGATAAAAAAATAAAATTCCCGAATCCAACTTCATTTATGGCGCAAGATAAAAGTGTTATCGACGAAGCTTTTCCTGGTGATGTTATTGGTTTATATGATACAGGAACATTTAAAATTGGTGATACATTAAACGAAGGTGAAAACTTCATGTTTAAAGGTATTCCAAGTTTCTCTCCTGAGATTTTCCAAGAGTTAGAGAATTTAGACCCTCTAAAATCGAAACAATTAGAAAAAGGAATTCGCCAATTAATGGATGAAGGTGTTGCTCAATTATTTGTTCAACAACCTGGAAATCGTAAAATTGTTGGAACAGTTGGACAATTACAATTTGAAGTAATTTCTTACCGTCTAGAGCATGAGTATGGTGCAAATTGTCGATTTATTCCTAAAAATTATCACAAGGCTTGTTGGATTACTTCTGACAACTTAGAGCAATTAGAGCAATTCAAACGTTCAAAATCAAACTCTTTAGCAAAAGATAAAGATGATAATTTAGTTTTCTTAGCTGAAACTTCATTCTTACTATCAATGGCTGAACAAGATTTTCCTGAAATCACTTTCCATAAAACATCTGAATTTAAATTAGAACGCGTATAATGGATTTCAAAACTACTATCGGACAATTACGCTTTTTAGCGATTGCAGAAGGAATTTCATACATTTCTTTCGGAATCACAATGCCATTGAAACGAATTTATAACATGCCTGCTCCAAATTATTATGTTGGAATGGCCCATGGTGTTTTATTTATAGCTTATATCTTATTATGTCTTGCGGCATATAAAAAATACAATTGGTCGTTTAAAAAGCTTTTTTTAGCTGGAATCGCTTCACTTATTCCTTTCGGGACATTTGTAGCCGACGTAAAACTTTTCAAAGAAACGAAATAAAATTTTCCCAAAATGGACATTAGAAAACACGTAGAAGTTTGTTTCACTCCTGGTGAATACAGTTATTATAAAGATGAATTCGAAATCGTAGTCGTAATTGATGTATTGAGAGCTACTTCTGCAATTTGTGCTGCATTCGATAATGGAATTAAATCAATTATTCCTGTTCCAACAGTTGAAGAAGCTAGAGCTTACAAAGAAAAAGGATATTTAGCAGGTGCTGAACGTAAAGGTCAAATCGTTGAAGGGTTTGATTTTGGAAATTCGCCTTTTAGCTATATGAACAAAGATTTTATTGGTAAAGAAGTTGTACTTTCTACTACGAATGGAACAAAATCGTTAGATGTAGCGAAAGATGCTGAAATCGTTGTGGTTGGTTCTTTCTTAAACTTAGATTCTTTAAGTAATTGGTTATCATTACAAGATAAAAACGTATTGTGTTTATGTTCTGGATGGCAAGATAAATTCAATTTAGAAGATACGATTTGTGCTGGAGCAATTTGTGATTTCTTAATCAATACTGGAAATTTTATTTCAGATGAAGACTCTTCTATTGCAGCAAAATACCTTTATCAATCGGCAAAAAATAATTTCTTAGGTTACTTAAAATCAAGCTCTCATAGAAGAAGATTGAAAAATTTAAACTTAAATGAAGATATCAAATATTGTTTAACTCCAAATCAAACGGATGTCATTCCTATTTTGAAAGATGGTAAATTGGTTAAATTATAAAATCATTTTACTTCTAGTCTTCCCTATCCTATTCGCCTTTGGTAAAATTAGAAGTGAACAATCATTAAAGTGGGGATTCAATGGCCATCAGAAAATTAATCGAATGGCTATTTTCACTTTACCACCTGAAATTTTTGGTTTCTACAAAGATCATATCGAGTACATTACTGAACATGCTGTAGATCCGGATAAAAGAAGATATGCTGTTGAAGGTGAAGCACAATGTCATTACATTGATATTGATCATTATGCAAAAAACGGAATCAATCCTTTTGAATTTGTTCCTCGTTCTTGGAACGCAGCAAAAGATAAATTCACAGAAGATACTTTACAAGCATACGGAATTGTTCCTTGGCACATTCAACTGATGAAATTGAAATTGCAAAAAGCATTTGAAGCCAATAACGTTGATTTAATTCTAAAATATTCCGCAGATATCGGTCATTACATTGCAGATGCGCATGTTCCATTACATACGACTGAAAATTACAACGGTCAATTGACCAATCAAAAAGGAATTCATGGTTTATGGGAAAGTCGTTTGGTTGATTTGAATGCAGATAAATACGATTATTTCGTTGGAAAAAGTCACTACATCGAACGTTTATTAGATTATACATGGGAAACAGTAAAAGCTTCGAACCAAGCGCTGGATTCTGTTTTACGTTTCGAAAAACAACTTTCAGAAACATTTCCATCTGATAAAAAATACGCTTACGAATCAAAAGGGAATTTAACCGTTCAAGTTTATTCTTATGAATTCTCGCAGGCTTACCATCATTTACTCAATGGAATGGTTGAACGACGAATGAAACAAGCCATTATTTCAGTAGGTTCTATATGGTTTACAGCGTGGGTGGATGCCGGCCAACCAGACTTAACAAAATTACAAAACACTCCTCCATCCGCTGAATTGTTAGAAGAAATTAAGCAATTGAATGCTAGCTTTATAGAGCATTCGCATAAGGGAAGAACTTGTTCGGAGGAATAAAGAATTAGCTCATATTTTCAATGATGCAACGATTACACAATCTATTCGTTGCAAAATTTAAGACGAATAATTTTAAAATGCGGCGAATAATCCGTATATTCGTTGCATAATTTAAGACGAATGAGTTTTTACATCTATCAAAATAACGAATGGCCAAATTTTAAATGGCGAAATGAAGAGATTATGAGCTTACTTAGTGAAGTTCGAAATCTTCAAGGTCGTTTAATTGGGCGAATGGAAACCTTTGGTTTTGAATTAAAAGACGAAGCTATTTTAGAAACGTTGACCTTAGATGTACTAAAATCTTCTGAAATTGAAGGAGAAAATTTAAATCCTACTTCAGTTCGATCTTCGATTGCACAAAAATTAGGAATTGAATATGCAGGAATTATTTCATCTGACCGAAATGTTGAAGGTATGGTTGAAATGATGATTGACGCAACCAAAAACTGTTTTAATAAATTGACAGCAGATCGATTATTTGATTGGCATTCAGCATTATTTCCAACAGGACGAAGCGGAATATTTAAAATCACAGTTGGTGATTGGAGAAAAGATATCAATGGAAAAATGCAAGTTGTTTCAGGAACTTTAGGAAAAGAAAACATTCACTTTCAAGCACCAGATGCAGTAGTAATTGAATTTGAAATGAACCGTTTCATCAAATGGTTCAACGAAGTTTCTGATACAGATTTGGTATTAAAAGCTGCAATTTCTCATTTGTGGTTTGTAACAATTCATCCTTTTCAAGACGGAAATGGTCGTATTACTCGAGCTATAACAGATATGTTATTGGCTCAATCAGATAAAAGCACACAACGTTTTTACAGTATGTCCGCACAAATTCGAATAGAGCGTAAGGAATATTATGAAATTCTTGAAAAAGTACAAAAAGGAGATTTAGATATTACAGAATGGATCAAATGGTTTTTAAACTGCTTGATAAACACGTTAATTTCCACAAATCAAA
>CALPRR020000203.1 GCA_943326025.2 Candidatus Kuenenia stuttgartensis
AAATATCATGCGCAACAACCGATCGCATAAAAAATTCACCATGACCAGTACAACTAATAGCACACGTTTCATTATTAGCATACGTCCCAGCGCCTATTATTGGACTATCACCAACTCTTCCAAATTTCTTATTCGTCATTCCACCAGTGCTCGTCCCAGCAGCTAAATTTCCATGAATATCAAGAGCTACTGCTCCTACCGTACCGAATTTCTTTTCACCATTTTCAAATTTATCAGTCGTATGGTCTAGAAAAACACCGTCACTTTGTTTTGCTTGTTGTAATTGGTCAAATCGCATTTGCTCGAAAAAATAAGCATCCTCTTCAAATTCAGAATCAATTGATTTCGCAAATTCTATAGCACCATTTCCTGTTAAAAAGACGTGTTCCGATTTTTGCATAATCCCTTTTGCTAGAGAAATTGGATTTTTGATATTTGAAATACCAGCTACAGCGCCAGCAGACAAATCCTCTCCATTCATTATACTAGCATCCATCTCATTTTTTCCAGAGTTCGAAAAAACAGCACCTTTACCTGCATTAAATAATGGATTATCCTCTAAAGAACGAATAGCTTTTTCAACAGCTTCTAAAGAAGAACCTCCATTTTTTAGAATTGTTTCACCAGATTCTATTGCATTTTTCAAACCATCCAAATAGGCTTTTTCTTTCTCTGGAGTCATTGTGCTTTTTAAAATAGTACCAGCACCGCCGTGAATTGCAATTGCATATTTATTCATAATCTATTACAAATTTGATGTATTATTTAAAGGTAATAAAATTTCGATTGCATTTTATACTATTTAATTTAAAGGTAAAGTTATGTTTGTTATTTTTATTTAATATAGAGTATGATTTATTATTATGTAATTTAAATGAAAAGGTTAGTTGATTAAGTTTTAATTAAACCTCATTTAATGATTTTTTTACTTGAAAATTCGAAATCAATTAACATGTTTAAATCCTTGTAAAATTTAGATTTTTCGACATCTGTGGTCACAAAACAAAACGAGAATGAGAGCGAGAGCGTCATTCTAGTTTTTGTTTTACATCATTTTCTTTCTGATTCTCGCTCTTAATATCGGATTCTTCCCAATCGATCACCCTCTCCAAATCCCTATAAATGTTAGATTTTTCGACATCTGTGGTTACTAAAAAAGAGAATAAAAAATGAGTAAAGTTAATTTTCTTTTAAATTGTAACTATTGGTTATCTTTTTAGCTTTTATCTTAATATGAATAAATATTGAATTATCTTGATCAGTAATTATTGGTTTTATTGATCCTATTGCGTAATATTCTTCTAAAAATCGAACTATTTGATAATAATCACTTCTGATTAATTGAGGGAATTGCTTAAAGAAATATTCGCCTAATGTGTGTTTGATTATCATATCTTTTAATTTTAAATCAAAAGTATTGACACAGAACGTAATCTATTTACGTTCTAGTTGTTTTCCCAACATTCATAACATGATTTTTTTTCGATTTGAATTTCTATATCATCTGGTAATAGAGAAAAGAAATTATAACCAGTGATTCTTTCTAATTCATCAACAGAAAGTACAAATTTTTGCAAATCTTCTTTAGAACCTTCGTTTAGAATCAAGAATGCAATCGCTTTTGGATGTTTATGTCTGTTATCTAGTATTACTTTAAAGAAATATTTTGGTACAGCAATTTGGTGTATGCCTATTTTTGAGAGTGAATCTGAAAGTATTGGGCCTGCAACAATATAAAGTGAATCGTATTTTTCAGTCCATTTTCTTGTTTGTTCTTCCAGTGAATTCCATATTCCTCTATTAAAAGATGGATTTTGAGGAGTCATGTTACTAAAATAAAATGATTCTTTCATTGCTATTTCAGAAAAACGCATGTCAGCGGCAGGAGCTAAATGACCTCTATCAAAGCCTGAACCTTTGTAGTCAATTGCATTATCTGTTCCTTTAATTAAAGGGTCCGGAATAAATTTATCAGCTCGATCTACTATTTTTATTAGTTCCTTTTTTGTTAATTGATAAGCAACCCAATTCGCTTGACGGAATTTATGATTATATGAAACTGAATAAGCAAAATGATTAATTATAGTATCTTTTTTATTTGAAGTAGGGATTTCAATATTCTTGCTATTTTGTCCTAATAAATTAGAACTAATTATAATTACAAAGTATAGAAGTATTCGATTCATAGGCTTGAAATTAAGCTAAAATATGATATGTTTTTTAAATATCAATAAAGAATTAAAAAAATAAAAAGAACAATTCAGAAAGACGATTCATTTTAGAATAATATTAGTAATTTTGGACTTTAAATTATAAAGTAAACTAGCTCTATGATACAGTTGTCAAAACGATTATTGGAAATGGAAGAGTCAGCAACTATTGCTATGTCTCGAAAAAGTCGTGAATTAAAAGCTGAAGGAAAAGATATTATTTCTTTAAGCTTAGGTGAGCCTGATTTTTTTACACCTCAATTTATTAAAGATGCAGCGAATGAAGCGATGGTGAATAATTTTACAATGTATACTCCAGTAGAAGGTTATGACGATTTAAGAGAAAGTATTTCTTTAAAATTTAAAAGAGATAATGGATTAAACTATCCTAAAAATCAAATTGTAGTTTCAACTGGAGCTAAACAATCAATTGCAAACGTTGTAATGAGTTTGATTAACAATGGTGATGAAGTGATTGTTCCTGCTCCTTATTGGGTTTCATACGTTGAGATTGTAAAAGTTGCAGAGGGGACACCTGTAATTATAAATGCTGGTATCGAAAATGATTTCAAAGTAACTGCTGATGAATTAGAAAAAGCAATTACTCCAAAAACAAAAATGATTATTTTTTCTACACCTTGTAATCCAACAGGTTCTGTATATTCTAAAGAAGAATTACAAGCATGGGCTACAATGTTGAAAAAATATCCTCATATCGTAGTTATTGCAGATGAAATTTATGAACATATTAATTTCACTGGAAAACATGCTTCATTAGCTCAATTTGATGAAGTCTACAATCAAGTGGTTACTGTAAATGGTGTTTCAAAAGCTTGGGCAATGACAGGATGGAGATTAGGCTTCATCGGAGCTCCTAAAATGATCGCTGATGCATGTACGAAAGTTCAAGGACAATTTACTTCTGGAACGAGTTCAATTACACAAAAAGCTTCAATTGCAGCTATGAATGCTGATCCAGCTGTATTGAACGACATGATTGCAGCATTTAAAAATAGAAGAGAATTGGTTTTGAATGCTTTGAATACTATTTCAGGAGTAAAAACGAATTTACCAGAGGGAGCATTTTATGTTTTCCCAGATATTTCTTCTTTTTTCGGTAAATCATTTGAAGGCACTACTATTAGAACTGCTGAAGATTTATCTATGTTTTTATTGAGTGATGCTTTGGTTGCATTAGTTTCAGGAGAGGCTTTTGGTGATAAAAATTGTATTCGAATTTCTTATGCTGCCTCAGAAGAAACACTTACTGAAGCAATGAAAAGAATTAAAGTTTCGTTAGAAAAATTAAAATAATGAACTTTAAGCAAATAGTTGAAGAATTTAAGAATAAACGCATTTTAGTAATAGGTGATGTAATGATTGATGCATATTTACTTGGAAATGTAAATCGTGTCAGTCCTGAAGCGCCTGTTCCTATTGTTAGCCTTCAAAAAGAAGAAGAACGTTTGGGTGGCGCTGCTAATGTTGCGATTAACCTAGTTTCAATGGGAGCTTCAGCTGTTATTTGTTCTGTTATCGGTAATGATCGTTCTAGTAAAAAAATGATTGAATTATTAGAATCAAATTCAATTTCTGCTGAAGGTGTTGTTTTAAGCAATAATCGTGAAACAACAGTTAAGACGAGAGTGATTGGGAATAATCAGCATTTAA
>CALPRR020000204.1 GCA_943326025.2 Candidatus Kuenenia stuttgartensis
ATGTACTTGAGTGAATCGGATATATATAATTCTTTTATAAAACCCGAATAGGGTTTATAACCAAAGTAATAAACCCCATTCTTCAATTTCAATTTTTTATTGTTTACTAAAATAGTATCGTTTGGTATTTTCGATACATCAATATTTTCAAAAATATTCATTGCTGTATCCTTTTTTGGTTGTGAGCAACCAAATGTAATACTGCAAAAAATGACGAAAATTAAATTATTTAGTGAACTTTCCTTTAGTACCATAGTAACTTCCTGCTTTCAAAATGTAATAACCAGAATTTAAATAATTTACATTGGATGCGTGATAGTGATAAATTCCATTTGGAAAATCTTCTGTCGGTCCGTAATGACCTCCATATTCATCTAATGTAGGATACTCGCCAGTCATATCTTTTCTTCCATAAATCGGAAAACCATCACGCAAGAAACCAATCAATTTTGCATCATCTACGGATGTGTATTTACCTGTTGTATGGTAGTGATAATTTTTACCAGGAGTTGGGTGTGCACCAGAATTGTCAAAAGTTGATAATGTCATAGCATCAAGTGAAACGTTACCACCTTCTCGATCATTGTAAATAGCTACACCATTCAACGCCATTCCAATTTCACCTAATGAAGTTTCTTCTTTTGAAGATGCTTCTGCTGGATTTGTCGGAATTTTCATTACATAAGTTTGAGATTCCATTGTCGTATTTGCGTTAGGTGCATGACCTGATGGGAAATCTTCATATAAGGCATGACCTGAACCCCAGTAGGGCGTTTTATGTTCTGGCAGTCCATTACTTTTTAGAATAATTCTCTCCTTTCTACCAATACCTTTTGTAGAAATGGAAACGGCACTTGAGAATTTTGCTTTTACAACATCTGTAATAGATACATCTCCAGTTGAAACAATTTTACCTTTGTTACAAGAATTAAAGGTTGTACCCAAAATAAGCAAGCTTAAACCAACTATAGATAATTTTACTTTGTCCATCTTCATTTTTATTTAGTCTTTAACTAAATTCCGATTTTAGTCTAACTAATTAAAATCTATTTATTCTAAACAGTTTGAAAACAAGGTTAAGTTGTATGAAATTTTAGTTGGACTGAATGATGAAAAATAATTAAATCAACGACTAAATGATGATTAACTTATTTTATACTTACTGAAGTAAGAGAAATTATCAACCGTTACTTCCGTCATAGAATTCAATATACCAAAGATCATTAATTTTATATAGCCAAGTTCCACTATTTAAAAATGAAACTTCTCTTTGTTTCACTCTAAAATTTTTTTCAGGGATATAATGAAGAGTATATGTTTTTCCATTTAATCTGTAGGAATTAAGAATAATTGTGTAATTCTTTAAACCATTTTGCTCATTGCTAATCCTTATAATTTCGAATGAATTCAAAATATCAACAATTTCATTTGGGACTTCAATTTTTGGTGATGAATAACCAACACTATATTTGTTTGTTTTCTTATTAAGATAAACCTCTGTATACCCCCAACTAAAGGATATTTTACCGTGTAAATTCTGAACACTATCAACAAAAGATATAACCTTGTTCTGATTTTCCGAAAAGTCATCGACAAACTCTTCTGCTTTTTTTATTGCCCAAAAGTCACTGTTTGAATTATATTTAAAAACAATATTATTGAATGCTTCATTTTTTCTTTGGGCTATTAAAGTTATTAAAATTCCAAGACAAAAAATAAAAGGTAAAAATGTAAAAAGCCTATTTCTAAATGGTAATGAGTAAATTTTAGATTTCAGATTAACTATCCAGAATGTAATTAATAATAATACTAACAAATGAATGATCAATTGCCATTTAATTATATTATAACCATAACTTGTTTGCACCCAAGCACCATTGTCTGATAGAAATGTTACAACTATAAAAGTTATAGAAATTGCAAAAGTTAAGTAGTTTAAATAGTTGACTAATTTTTGTATTTTACTTCTTGTTTCCAAATGATTTTCCCTTTTTTAATGTTAATAGCATATGTAATTGGGAAAGTGTCTTGTCCGTAGCCTGGACAAGATGCAAAATCCTCATTAAAAACAGTTACATATAAAACTTTATCATTAATGTTTATTAATGGTGGATTATTGTAATAACTAAAAATACTGCCATCTAATGAAATTTCCCAATTTTCTCCAGTAATTTTCCATTTGTAGCTAGCTGAATCTTTGTTTAATTCAATGTTTCTATTTGTTATTTTAACCTTTGTTTTCTCATTTAAAAATTCAAATTGTTCACTTGGTAAATTATTCAATTTATCATATTTCTTTTCTAAATAATTTTTGAAGAAAACATATTTTGTAAAGTCATCGTGATATTTCACTTCGTTGATAAGTCCAATTGTGTCTAGGTTATAGAGTGTACTTTTACCATCCCCTTTTTTGTTAATGGTTATTTCGTATGCAAATTTTCTGTCACCGCATAGAAAATATTCCAAAACAGTATTATTGTTTTGAGAAAATGGGAAATATAAAGCACATTCATTTTCGTTCGAGCATGGATAGTCAAGTTTGCTTTTTTGTCTGTAAGTTGCATTACAAGACATAAAGTCATAATACCTCTCATCCCATATTAAATTTAATGACGTATCTTTTTTGATTTTTCCGTTTTCAGAAATAAGAACATAATTTAAATCAAATTCTTTGTGATTATTGAAAACGTCCATTAGTCCTCCATTAAATTCTGTTCTCAATAATATTATGTCACCATTCGAAGATAAAACCTGTCTATCAACTATTCTTGAATTTGGCCCACAAGGTTGAGCAAATACAGTTGTAAAGTTTATCAAATAAAAACTGAAAAGAATTATACTATTTATGGTTTTTCTATTCATTGTTGCGATGATGTCTAATTAAACGCATCACTTGAATTAATATTTTAATCAAATTAATATTATCTCTCTTAAAAGTAAGTTAATTCTATAGATATCCAAAATTATCATATGGACATTTCGATACGAATTCTTTTATTGAATTGGTATAGATTACTATTTCAGTCATCGCATAGAAGCATACGATGACTGAAATAATAAATTAAGCTTTCGCTTTCACTTTTTTCCCAATGAAATATAACAATTCTCCTGCAACAATAATGTGCATTACATTTAATACCATTGCGTAACCAAATGTTACGTTTGGAATATTTGTGAATGGACTAATTAGAGACAAAGCCACTAATACAATCGAAACGATTCTGAAAATTTTAAATCCATTAGAAGTATATTTTTCGATGAAATAAAAAACGATACTTCCAATTATAGAAGGTAAAATACTTGATATCACAATCGGTGCAATTGTTAAAGGCGTATTTGGTTGAATATGAATTGTATCAACTAATACTCTTGCAGCATGGAACGTATAAAATAAAATAGCATTAAAAATGGCAGATGCTCCTCCTGCTATTAATCCTGCTGTGATAATTTGCTTGAAAGTTAATTTTGTTTCCATATGTATCTTTATTTATGTTTTAAAACTGTTGCATTAAACTAAAATATTCAACACTTTTTTTCAATTGATACAAAGGAAGTGTAGGCATTAATTCTCTTACTTTCGCTTCATCAATATCTTTAAAAATTAATATTGCTCCGTTTTTTGTTTCTCTAAGAAAAAGGTGTTCTAAAATACCTTCTGCTTTCCACTGTGCAACAACTTCTTGTTCGTGTTTGATTATTTCTTGAAAGTTACTAGGGATATTCTCCATATCCAATGTTAAAATTGCTTGAATTCTATTCATGATCTTGTTTATTAATTGTTATTTTCTAAAAATGGATAATCTGTAAATCCTTTTTCACCACCACCATACATCGTATTTCTATCTGGTGTATTCAATTCTGC
>CALPRR020000205.1 GCA_943326025.2 Candidatus Kuenenia stuttgartensis
GAAAAATCGTTTTTCGGAAGAAAATTTAAATTAGAAAAATTAGAAAATCTTAACGAAGGTGATAGTGAAAGAATTTTATTAGGATTAATGATGATGGTATTATTAGAAAGAAGAAGAGGTTGATAAAATATACATAGGTAGCTTCGACTCCGCTCAGCTACCTATGTAATTTTAAAGTGAATCAATTAATTTTGCTAGTTTTCTATCTAATTCACTGATTCCATTTTCTGTATGGGTGAATAATTTCAATCTTAATCTGGAACACTGATAAATTTCAGCATCCGGATGATGATTATTTTCATCAGCTAATTTTGCCACTTTTAATAAGAATTCAGCTAACTCTGATTGATTTTTGAATCTATACTCTTTAATTAATTTATTATCTAATATTTTCCAATTCATCTTTTGACATTCGATTTGTCCTATAGATTTACTAATACTTTACAAATACATTTTTAGGTTCTGTAAAGAAACGTAATGCTTCTAAACCACCTTCTCTCCCTACTCCAGAAGCTTTAACTCCTCCAAAAGGCGTCCTCAAGTCACGAACCATCCATGAATTAATCCATACGATACCTGATTGCGCTTGATCAGCAACTCTGTGAGCTCTTTTTAAATCTGATGTCCAAAGCGTTGTTTGTAATCCGTATTCAGTAGAATTTGCCATCATTAACGCTTCTTCTTCCGTATCAAAAGGAGTAATTGTAACAACTGGACCAAAAATCTCTTCTTGATTCGTTCTACAATCGTAAGCTAAGCCTTCGATAACTGTTGGACGAACATAAAAACCTTCGTTGTATGGTGCATCCAAAATAACGCGCTCTCCACCTGTTAATACGGTTCCACCTTCTTCTTTCGCTAAATCAACATACGAAAGTACTTTTTCCATGTGTGCTTTGGAAACCAAAGCTCCTAAATTTGCTTTTGGATCAGTAGGATTAGAAACAACTGATTTCGCCACTTTAGCAACAAATGCTTCTTTGAATTTATCATAAATTGATCGCTCAATAAAAATACGAGAACCACATAAGCATATTTGACCTTGATTGGCAAAAGATGAACGAATTGTTGTGCTTAACATATCATCGAAATCACAATCTGCAAAAATGATCACCGGATTTTTTCCACCTAATTCCAATGACAATTTCTTGAACATTGGAGCTGCCGTTCTTGCCAAGTATTCACCTGTTTTCGTTCCACCTGTAAATGAAATCGCTTTGATTTTTTTATGTTTTACAATTGCATCACCTACTTTGTGACCAAAACCATGTAAAATATTTAAAACACCATCTGGCATTCCTGCTTCTTTAGCAATTTGACCTAATAAATAAGCAGTATAAGGAGTTACTTCAGAAGGTTTTGCAACTACACAATTTCCAGCTGCTAAAGCCGGAGCAATTTTCCATGAAAACAAGTATAACGGTAAGTTCCAAGGAGAAATACAACCTACAATTCCAATT
Organism: Candidatus Kuenenia stuttgartensis; assembly: GCA_943326025.2. Classification (GTDB taxonomy): domain Bacteria; phylum Bacteroidota; class Bacteroidia; order Flavobacteriales_D; family Crocinitomicaceae; genus CAIUKX01. The sequence continues at coordinate 1,461 of CALPRR020000205.1, forward strand.
GGTTTACGTAAGGTATAATTCACTCCTACTCCTTCCATGTAATGAGATTCAGATGAAAAATGAATGATTGCTGTAGCGAAAAAATGAAAATTAGAAATTGCTCTCGGAATATCAACATGTCCAGCTAATGATAATGGTTTTCCATTGTCTTTTGATTCTGCCTGAACAAATTCGTCCATTCGTTTTTCAATACCTTCTGAAAGTCGAACCAAGATAGCACTTCTTTCTTCCACTGACATTTTAGACCAAATTGGAAAAGCTTTTTCTGCAGCTGCAACAGCTAATTCAACATCTTCTGAATCAGAATCTGGAATTAAACTGTAAACTTGACCAGTTGCCGGTTCTACATTATCAAAATATGCGTTGCTTATAGGTGCAACATACTTCCCATCAATAAAATTCTGTAGTTTTTCCATCGTGTAATTTTCGCTAAACGAAGTTAGGTATTATTTTAGAAAATCACTAATTGTTGAATTTTTAAAGCTTTATTTATTGAGCAAACTCTTAAAACGCTTTCCTAATAAAAGTACCAAACCAAACCCAATCAATACCCCAGTTGAATTTGCAATCATATCATATAAAGAAGGATCTCTTCCTGGAACTAAGCCTTTACAAAATTCCATTAAAAGTCCGTAGGCTATTGCAAACGAAAATCCGAGTACTTTTTGCTTAGTCGAATTACACAACAAAAGAAGGTTAAAAGATAAAGCTGAATAAGCTAGAAAGTGACCAACTTTATCATTTGTCGGCAAACTCTCATCGCCTGGTAATCTTAAACTGTAATACGTGATGATAACCAGAATAATTCCAACGAAAACTTTAATGAGTTTCATAACCAGTTACTTTCCCTTTATCAATTGCTGGAATTCCATCTGTTAGCCATTTCGGCGCTGGTTTAGCTTGTAAATAGTAATCAAAATATTGACGCATTCTAATGCTTAAATCTATTTTGTTTGACAATTTAGTTAAGTTGTGATCATCACCATTGTAGTTAAACATCCAACAAGGTTTATCCAAACGTTTCATTCCTGTAAACAATTCAATACCTTGGTACCATGGAACTGCTCCATCTTCATCATTCGCCATGATTAATAGAGGAGTCTTTACTTTTGGCAGATGAAACTGAGGCGAATTCTCAATAAATAATTCAGGTGCATCCCAAATTGTAGCTCCTATTCTACTTTGTTGTTTTTCATATTGAAACTGACGACACAATCCTGTTCCCCAACGAATCCCACCATAAGCCGAGAACATATTTGTTACAGGTGCTCCAGCCATAGCTGCCGCATAACGTGTTGTCATCGTAATTAATTGTGCTGTTTGGTAACCTCCCCAACTTTGACCTTGTAAACCCATTTTTGTAGAGTCAATAGCAGGATACAATTTCAAGACTTTATCCGTTCCACTCATGATACAATTGTAAGCCGATTTTGCTGGATGACCAATTTTATATCGAATATCTGGAATGAATATGAAATATCCAGCAGAAGCATATTCTGTCGGATGAACAACAGAAGCTGTTGGCTTAGGCGAATAATATGTATTTAAATTATCACTGTTCAATTCATAGTAATAAACGATTAAAGGATATTTTTTAGATGGATCATAATTTTCAGGTTTGTATAATAAACCTTGTAAGGGAATTCCATCATAACTTTTCCAGTCTACCATTTCAACTGTTGACCAATTGTATTCTTTTTGTTGCGGATTGATATTTGAAACCGTTTTCTCATTCGTAAATTGTTTATCCAAAAAATGAATATCTGGATATTCACCAACAGACATTTTACGGATAACCAATGTCTCTTTATTTTTAGAACGCATCAACATTGAAATTGCTAACGGAGTGGAATATACATTTTGAGTTTTCAAATCATTCGTTAACGTATAAATTGTATTCCCTTTCGTTTTATCGTTTAATCCTTTGAAATACATATTTTCAAAACTTAAATAAACACTGTCTGAAGCCCAAACAGCCGTTTCAATTTTCGTTTTCGTTTTCAATCCTACTTCAGAAGTCAATGAGTTTAACTTTTCTTTCTCAAAATTATACGTCCAAACATCATATTCGGATTGAATAGCTACTTGCTTTTCACCCTCGAACCAACCAATTATTCCAAAAGGTGCTGCTACTTCCGGAGAACCATTGTTATCTGTTTGCCAAACCACATCTTTACGAGAACACGTTAGACAAATTGTTTTTAACGTTTTTAAATCAATCGCATAATGATTCAATTTTTCTCCATCGAAATACGTATAATAGCTTCCTAATGGAGAAAGATCTCCTCCAAAACCTACAGCTTTATTCAATGATTTCACTTCACCAGTTTGAACATTTACACTGTAATGATCTTCTAAATTAGGTGAGGTCCAATTATAAGTTCC
>CALPRR020000206.1 GCA_943326025.2 Candidatus Kuenenia stuttgartensis
ATAAAAACACAGATGAAATTTTAGGTGTTCATATGGTTGCTCCTCGTGCAGCAGATTTGATTATGGAAGCAGTGACAGCAATGGAATACAGAGCTTCTGCTGAGGATATCGCTCGTATTTGTCACCCACACCCAACATATTCTGAAGCAGTGAAAGAAGCTGCATTAGATGCTACAGAAAAAAGAGCGTTACATGCTTAGAAGTTAGACCTAAAGAATCAAGTCTTTAAGACTTTATTATACTAAAAGCCGATTCAGAATTTTGAATCGGCTTTTTATTTTGCACTAGTCAATAAATTTATTTCTTCTTTAATCTTAAATTGACTTCTGATTTATTATCTTGAATTTTATTTTCAATTTTCATATTTCCGAATTTATACGTTAGATTTAATCGAATCCTCCGGGTATCATTTTTTTGAATCGAATAATAATGTTGATCTGGCAAATATGTTGTTAATGAATTGTAATCCGAATAAAAAATATCAGTAATACCAACTACAACATTTAATTTATTTTTTAAAAATCGTTTTTGAATTGCTAGATTTATAGAACTCAGTTGACCATAACACTGATATCCATCTTTATAAGGTGAGTTATAAGAAATAAAAACTTGAATTTTAAATTCTTTTGGTAATAGAATTTCATTATTAATTGTACCTTTCGCTGTAAAAACAGATGAGTTGATAGAACTATTTTCAATTTGTCCTGAATAATACATCCAAGCCATATTACCATTCAATTGAACTTTGTAAAATGCACTAAATTGCTTTTGAATAAACAAATTATAGGAAAACAATTGTTTTAATTTGAAATTGACCACCGTATCAATCGAAACTCCTGTTGAATTTCTCATAAATGAATAGCTGTAAACAGCATCATTCAATGAAATAAAACTAAAACTATTCGTTAAAAAACCACCCGTATTTATTTCTAAGTCTAAATTATGGCTATATTGTGGTTTAATAAATGGGTTTCCTATTGAATAATTATATGTATTATTAAATGTATAAAAAGGGGATAATTGCTCATATTCTGGCCGTTCGATTCGATAGCTATAAGCCAAATGATATCCATTATTCTCATCCTTTTTATAGGTAATAGATCCCGATGGAAAAACATTAAAATAACTCCTTTTATATTGAAATCCTTTCAAATTATTAGATGTATTAATTTCCGTTTCTTCTAGTCTTAATCCAGCAGATAATCTCATTTTTTTATAATTTTTGGTGCTATTAACATATCCTGCAAAGATTTTTTCATTATAAAAAATTTGATTCGAAAATTGACCTAATTCTTGATAAGTTGAATTTATTTCATTTAATCCTAAAATCGATGAATTCGTATTATTTGAAGTACTACTTATTTTTCCTCCAACTTCAATTTTAAGATTTTCATCAATAAACTTAACTAAATCAATTTTCTGACTTAAAACATTGAAATTTAAATCATTTTTATTCTTAAAACTGTAAAATGGATTATTTTTATCTGTCGAATAATTATCATTTTTTATATTTCTTTGATCTATAAATCTCATGTAATCAATAGATAATAAGATTTGTGAACCTAATGTATCTAGGTTATAAGAATAATTCAAATTATAAGACGGTGTCTGATAAAATTCTTTATTATTTTTTGTAACATAAAGCTCATCAGGAGTATTCCCATCAAAAATCGAAGTAGTAGAGTTACCAATAGAATTAATATTAACAACACCATTATCGTAATTAAATCCAAGTAGTGATTTCCGTGAATATTCATACTGAATGCCCATTTTAAGATTAAGTGTAGAGACATATAAAACTTCTTTTCCTAATTGATAAAATGAAGTTGAATTATTAGGAATAAAATAATCTCTATTTGCCTGAATCGTAGAAATATAATTTCTATAAGAGCCCATTAAATTTGAAAAAATACTCCATTTATTGTTTTTGTAATTTATTATTAAATTACTCATTTCTCCTATACCTTTTCCATGACTCAAACTATTTGACAACGTACCATTTAATCCTTTTAATTTAGCTTTTTTAGTAACAATATTTATTAATCCCCCTGTTCCAGAAGCGTCATATTTTGCTGGCGGATTTTTTATCAATTCAATAGTTGAAATTGATTCAGAACTCATGTTACTCAATATTGTAAGCAACTGACTTGTTGGTATTTGCTGTAAACGTCCATCTATAAGAAATTGAACTCCCGATTTCCCATTTATTGATATATTATTTTGAGCATCTACAATTACACCTGGAATTTTTCTTAGTAATTCTAAAACATAATTACCACTTGCTAAAATGTCATTCTCTACATTTAATATAACTTTCCCTTCTTCAAATGAAATTGTCTTTTTAAATGTTGAAATTTTTATTTCTGATAGATTTGTGCTAATAGGATTCAATGAAATAGTCAACATTTTCTTATCTTGTTTTGAATCTATATTTAATAATTCACTCTGATAAATATCATAATTCTCTATTTTCACTCTAATAAAATAGTTTCCATTCGGAATATTTTCTAAAGTAAAATCACCATTTTCATTTGATATTGAACCTTTATACAAAATACTATCGTTTACATTATATAATCCAATTGGACAAAATGGAATAGCTGTTTTAGTTGTTTCAATAACTTTCCCTTCAATACTATTCTGACTGAAAAGAGCATACGAATAGCTAAACACGAATATTAACAATAATCGATACATAATATTAATTTAATGTTCTAGAAAATAAAAAGGTGGTTCTCAGGTTAGATTTGAATCGAGTTTATTCGTTACAACTTGCTTCAATTAAACGAATATCAATTTCTAATTGGTTTAGATTTCTTACTATTGTTTCAAAAGGTGTTGCTGAAAAATAAATATGTTCCCAATCTGTTTTTACTTTTCTTCCATCAAATGTTCTAAATTGATTATTCAAATTAAGAATTTCAGTTTTTGATGGTGAGTAAGTTTGGTCGATAAAGCTTTTAAAGTTTTTCAACTCATTTTTTAAATTTACTAACACTTCTTTTGGTTGATCATTCTCTGGTTTTGATGAATATTCTTTAAAAAAGAAATTAGTTGATGATTGAATGTTATTGAAATTCTCTCTTAATATTTTCTCTTCAGAAAGATTTTTACCCATACGTAAATGATTTAAAAGACCCTTTTTGGTTTCTTCAATTTTTAACATCACATTCAAAACTTTTGTTTTCAACAACTTACCTTTTTCAGTAATTGGTTTTAATTTTTGCTGGTCTGAAGGAAAATTTAATGCAAAGATATTGACGTTTCTCAAATGTGAATCTGCTATTTCACTCGCTTCTTCCTTGTACTTTGCTCCATAGAGTGAGGTTAAAGTAAAAAGTAAACCACCCGCAATTAACACCATTATAGAAGATAAAATTGTATTCAATTTGGTTTCTGGATTTCTAATTCCTGAGAAGAAAAAAACAGGTAAAAACAATAAAAACAATATTGCTAAAGCCATTAACCATAAAAAATTTGCTGCTGGCCAATGTAACAATTTAAATAATATTGAAATACAAAAAAGTATCCCAAATAATACTCCAAAACCAATTACAAACTTTTCTTTTACTTCTTTTACCTCTTTCGATTTAATTAGAAAAAAGATAGGTAAAAAAATAAAACTCATAGAAACTATTGCAAATAATATAAATATCATTGCTCCAGGCAAATGCATAATCTTAAGAATAGCACCCAATACAAAGGTTATAGCGGAAAACATCCCACTTCTCAACATGACTTTTTTCATGGCATAATAATGTTTAAATGTTAATAATAAATCAGTCTCTTCTTGAATTTCTTTCAATTCCTTTTTGAAGAAACGCGGCAATACACTTCGAT
>CALPRR020000207.1 GCA_943326025.2 Candidatus Kuenenia stuttgartensis
ATTGAATTTTAAAAGACGAATTAAAAACAATGGAAGTTGTATCTTTGATTGAAGTACTATTTCAAAATTTACGACTAATGAGCGAAAATAATAGGATGAAAAAATGGAATTGGGATAATACCTATTTAAAGGTAGATGAAAATTTATTTCGAATTTTGAATCCATTTCCTGTAAATGAACCTCGTTTAGTTCTATACAACCAAGAGTTGGCGAATGAATTAGATTTAAATGATTTAACTCAAGATCAAATTATTTTAGAATTATCTGGAAATCAAGTTCCAGAACATACAACTCCTTTAGCTCAAGCATATGCTGGACATCAGTTCGGTCATTTTAATATTTTAGGAGATGGAAGAGCAATTCTACTTGGGGAACATGTAACAAAAGACAATGATCGTTTTGATATTCAGTTGAAAGGTTCAGGTCGTACTTATTTTTCTAGAAACGGAGATGGACGTGCCACTCTTTATGCAATGCTTCGAGAATATTTAATCAGTGAAGCGATGCATGGTTTGAAAATTCCAACTACAAGAAGTTTGGCAGTTATTGCAACAGGTGATGAAGTTTATCGTGAGAAAGTAAGTGAAGGAGGTGTTTTAACTAGGATAGCAAAAAGTCATATTCGAGTAGGAACGTTTCAATATGCTGCTAAATATTTGAAAAAAGAAGATTTACAGAATTATACGGAATATGTATTAAATCGACATTACCCTGAATTATTAAATGAAGATAATTTAGCTTTAGCTTTATTGAAAAAAGTGCAAGATCAACAAATTGATTTGATTGTAAATTGGATGCGTGTAGGCTTTATTCATGGGGTAATGAATACAGATAATGTAAGTATCGCGGGTGAGACAATTGATTATGGCCCTTGTGCTTTTATGAACGCCTACCATCCTGAAACTGTTTTTAGTTCGATCGATCGTGATGGCAGATATGCTTATGGGAATCAACCAGCTATTACGCAGTGGAACATGGCACGTTTTGCAAGTGCATTATTGTCAATAATACATGAAGTAGAGGAAGATGCAGTGAGGTTGTGTGAAACGATTATTTATCAATTCCCTGAAGATTACGAAGCGAAATGGCTGAAGATGATGTGTGATAAATTAGGGATTCTAGAGCATCAAATTGAGGATAAAAGTTTGGTCGATGAGCTTTTGAGTTGGATGCAAAAGTACAAAGCAGATTATACCAATACATTTCTAAATATTTCAAAATCATTAGATGAATTAGAAGGAATTTATCAAAATGAAGAGTTCCAAGCTTGGAAACTTAAATGGAGTATTAGAATCGAAAGTTTTGAATTTGAAAGTGTATTGAGCTTAATGAATAGCAATAATCCTTCCTTTATTCCTCGAAATCATTTGGTTGAAGAAGCTTTATTGAATGGGGCTGAGAAGAACGATTTTAAATTGTTTAATGAACTTTTACTGATTTTAAAAAATCCTTATCAATCCAATTCTGCTTTTAAGCATTTTCAAGTTGTTCCTGCTGATTTTGATTTGGGTTACCAAACGTTTTGTGGGACTTGATAATGAAGTTTATTTTTTTCTAGCTAATAAGTTTTGAAAGTCGGGAAGAGGGCTCTCCATGAATTTTAATTCTTGAATCACCGTAGAACTATTTTTCTTCAAAAATTCTTTCATGATCAGTTTGTTGAATTCCTCTTTGTTTTGAAATAAATCCTTTAAAACAAATTCTGAATCATCTCGATTTAAGAGCATCAAATTCACAAAGTCTTCCGCAATTGCTAAACGCATTGATACTAAAAGAATGTCATTGTATTTTGAAATAAGATCCTTTATTTTTTGTTCTTGTTCTGCGTTCATTTAATCGAAAGATAATTGAAAACAAAGGTAGAGATTATATAAGGATGGTTTTTGAGGAAATTGAGAAATGTATTAACAAATGGTAAGTTGGGTAAAAAGACAATCCCCAAGCTACTTGTTTAACATTCAAAGCTATGTTTTAAAGTATTCTGTAAGTAAAAAACTTCACTTGCATAAATCTATCGTTCAAACCCTTTAAAAGTCAGTTATTATTTTATTATCAAATGATTATTTATTAGTTTTACATAAAAAATAGTAAATATGAAAATATTAATAATGACACTTTTTGTTTTGTCTTTTTCAAATTTATTTAGTCAAAAAAGTAATTGGACTAAAACTGATGAGGTAAACTTTAAATCAGATTGTAAGCGTGGTATAAAAGATTCAAATAGCAGCTTAACAAAAGAACAACAAGACGAATATTGTGATTGTATTTTTAGAAAAATCAAATTAAATTTTCCTGATAAATATTCTCAACAACCATCGATTGATTGGATGAAAAAAAAAGCAAAAGAGTGTTTAAAACCAATTATTTCCAATTAGTATTTTCAAATATTTCACAGATGGGATTAATAAACTATGAACTAAAAGAATTATATAGCTAAAAGTGATAGTGTGATATATTGTATTTCAAAAAAAATGATAAATCGAAAAACTCTATCAAATCTGATTAAAGATTGTATGATATAAAATTTTGGTAGAGTTACGATAGATTCAAATAGAGTTTAGTCCTTAGCACTAAGAATGCATACTTATTCATTTCTGAATCATTCTGATTTATATCAATCATAGATTTCAAATTTATCTATTTATACTAATGTATCATATGTTTTAAAACTTATTTTTAGAAATTTAAACATTTTAAAATAGTTGAAATCCTAACTTCGGAAGGAATAGTGCCTTTGATATAATATCGCTATTGGAGGAGAAATTATTTCATGTGACTAATTCAAGTTTTATAAACAACAACACACAAGTATGTTTGGGGACAGATTGGTATTTAACCTACTTCTTTAATCTTTTTTAAATGTGAGTTTGATAATTCAATGATTTGAGCTTTCGAGTGATTTTTAATTTTTTCTCTCTAATAAGTGCGTCTTTTTTTTGTAGTATAAATTTCAACATGCACTAATTTCCAAGGTCCAAAATTAGAAGTGAATTTATTTCGCCAAGATTGTGTTGTATAAGTCTTTGTTTAGGATTTGTAGAGAATCCTTTATAATATTTATCAAAGACTTCATTGTAGATGATATAGGTGTAAAAGTTTTCCATGTGTCAAATGAAAGTTATATAAAAAACAAAACCCTAATAGAAATTGATACTCTATTAGGGTTTCTAAGCTTACAGCCATATAAGCTATACTTTAAAAGCGGTCTGGACGGGACTCGAACCCGCGACCTCCGCCGTGACAGGGCGGCATTCTAACCAACTGAACTACCAAACCAATATTTTGTAAGTCTTACGACTTTTCGATTACAATCGAATATTCAAAAATGAATCTTAAATATTGTTTTGCCTTACGTTTAAAGCGTTGCAAAGATACATACTTATTTTGAATCTGCAAGAGTTTTTATTGAAAAAATTAAACTTTTTTTGATTTAATTCTTAATTAATCTAATTTTCAATGAATTAAAATGAAATATTTTTATCCAATAAATAAACTAAAGATCCAATTGCAGCACATCCGAGTTCTAATTCACGTTTGTTTACACTTTCAAAAACATCGCTAGGAGCATGGTGAAAGTCAAAATAACGTTGTGAATCTGGAACAAAACCAAATAAAGGAATTCCATCAAACGATTTTTTTAATGGGCCAATATCTACTCCGCCGTAACCTTTATCAAAAATATGTAAATCATAAGGTTTAAAAATAGTAGCAAAAGATTGTAACAGGTTTAAGTATTTTTCATTTCCATCAATTTCAAATCCTCTTGGAGTAAAACCTCCACGATCACTTTCAACTGCTGCAATTTGAATGTCACCTCGATTTTTTGACCAAGTAGCATA
>CALPRR020000208.1 GCA_943326025.2 Candidatus Kuenenia stuttgartensis
TCCCAATATTTCCAAATTACTAAGTTTTATAAAAGGTTTCTTTCTTCAAATCAAAAAGCTATCTTTGCAAAAACAAAATTGTCATGCGTTTCGAGCTCACGAAAGAATTTTTAGAAGAATTTCGTCAAGCCATAGTTGATCAAAACAACTCATGGATTATTGAGCATATTCACGAATTACACTTTGCTGATATCGCCGATTTGTTAGATCAATTAACGAATGATGAAGCGAGATATGTTTATTTTCAATTAACGGAAGATCAGCAAGCCGACGTTTTAATGGAGCTTGATGAAGATGTTCGTGATCGATTCTTAGCATCCTTATCCACAAAAGAAATTGCCGACCAGCTTGAAAATCTAGATTCAGATGATGCTGCAGATATCTTAGGGGAACTTTCAGATGATAAAATTCAGGAAGTTATCTCTCAAATGGATGATGATGAAGCTGCTGAAGATATCGTTGAATTATTAAATTACGACGAAGATACGGCCGGTGGTTTGATGCAGAAAGAGTTTATTCAAGTTCGAGTAGATTGGCCTGTAAATAGATGTTTAGTCGAATTAAGACGACAAGCTGAAAATGTTGAAAATGTTTATACAATCTACGTTGTAGATGATATCAATAAATTGGTCGGAATCCTTTCTCTAAAAAGATTGTTATTCGCAGACACTAAAACCTTAATCAGAGATTTATTCCAAAGTAAAAATATTATTTCTGTAAAAACGAGTGATGCAAGTGAAAAGGTAGCACAAGTAATGGATAAATATGATTTGGTAACTGTTCCTGTTGTTGATTTACAAAATAAATTAGTTGGTCGTATCACGATTGATGACGTTGTAGATATCATAAAAGAAGAAGCAGACAAAGATTTCCAAATGGCTTCAGGTATCTCTGAAAAAATTGAGGAAAATGCTTCTGTATGGAGAGCAATGCGTGCTCGTTTACCTTGGTTATTAATCGGAATGTTTGGTGGAGTTTTGGGTGCTCAAGTTATTTCAGGTTTTTCTGTTGGAATCAGTAAAGTTCCTTTATTAGCTTCTTTTATTCCTTTGATTACAGCCATGGGAGGAAATGTAGGAGTTCAATCTTCTGCAATCGTAGTTCAATCTTTGGCGAAAGGAAATATTCAATTCAGCAATATCTTTCAAAAATTAGCAAGAGAAGGATTGGTTGGATTATTGAATGGTTCATTTTTAGCAATTATCATTTACGGAATTGCAACATTTATATTAGGTAATTCAACTTTAGGTTTTGTAGTAAGTATTTCTTTATTTGTGACGATTTTTTTCGCAGCAATTTTCGGAACGTTAATACCATTGGTTTTAGCGAAATATAAAATCGATCCTGCTTTGGCAACCGGTCCATTTGTTACAACATTAAATGATGTTCTTGGCCTTTTTATCTACTTCACTGTAGGAATGCTTCTTTATCACATTTAATCATTCATCATGGAAATTTTATTTTTAGACGAGGTTCACCCAATTTTAGCTGAACGTCTTGAAAAAGCTGGGCATAATTGTATTCATGCAGAAGAATTATCCCTTGAAAAATGTCAAGAAATAGCAAATAAAGTTGATGGAATTGTTATTCGTTCCCGTTTTCCGATGAATGACTCTTTTTTAAAATTTGCTCCGAATTTAAAATTTATCGCTCGTTCAGGTGCTGGAATGGAAAATATTGACATTCCTTACTGTGAAAGTCGAAATATTACACTTTTTAATTCACCTGAAGGAAATCGAAATGCAGTTGCTGAACATGCATTAGGAATGCTTTTGTCTTTAATGAATAATTTCAAAAAATCGAACAATGAGATTCTAAAAGGCATTTGGGATCGAGAAGGAAATCGAGGAATTGAATTAGATGGTAAAACAGTCGGAATTATCGGTTATGGAAATAACGGTAAGGCATTTGCAAAAAAATTAAGAGGATTTGATGTAAATGTAATTGCTTACGATAAATACAAAGACAGTTTTGGAAGTGATTTCGTAAAAGAATGCACGTTAGATGCAATTTTAGATCAATCTGATGTAATCAGTTTTCATGTGCCTCAAAATGCCGAAACAATTTATTACGCAGACAAAGCATTTTTCGATAAAATAGATAAACCTATTTTCTTATTAAATCTATCACGAGGGAAAATTGTGAATGCCGAAGCTCTAGTAGAAGCTATGAAATCAGGAAAAGTTTTAGGAGCTGGATTGGATGTTTTAGAATACGAAAAAACAAGTTTCGAATCATTTTTCGAGCAAGATTTACCCGCACCTTTTCAATACTTATTGAATGCTGACAATGTAATTCTAACTCCACACATTGGCGGATGGACAATTGAAAGTTATTTTAAATTGAGTGATGTGTTAGCTGATAAAATTTTAGACAGATTTTAATCATTTTGATGTGATTGGGGATTTTCCTCCCCCTCAATCCCCCTCCAATGGGGGAAGAAAAAATTAAAAGCCATGCAGGTCAATCACATTACCATCTATGATTTCGACTTTCTTTTTCATTTTCTTTTGAATCACTTTGAAATGGTGTTCCTCATCTGGAGAAATTAATGAAAATGCTTCACCTGTTGCTTCTGCCCTTCCAGTTCTTCCTATTCTGTGAACATAATCTTTTGGTGAACGAGGCAATTCATAATTGATTACATAAGGTAAAAATTGAATATCAATTCCACGAGCAATCAAATCCGTAGCTACCAAAACGCGTAATTTTCCTTCCTTGAATTGTGAAAGTGCAAGATTTCTAGCTTCTTGACTCTTCTTACTATGAATCGCTTTAGCATTGATTCCATTGTGTTTTAATTTCACAACCACACTATCCGCTTTATGTGTTGAAGAAGTGAAAACTAACACTTGCATCATTTTATTTTCTTTGATCAGATATCGTAAAAGTGGACCTTTCCTCTCCTCTGAAACTGAATAGGCTAATTGTTTTATTAAATCAAGATTCTCTTCTGTAGCTTCGATCTTTATGACAACAGGATCGGTTAAAAGTATGTTATTAATATCCTCTATCTTTTCGCTTAATGTTGCCGAAAACAATAGGTTTTGACGTTTAATTGGAAGTAATTTGAAAATTTCTTTCATTTCCTCCTCAAAACCTAAATTCAACATTTTATCAGCTTCATCAATCACCAAAGTCTTTACTTCAGCTAATGAAAGAGCTTTATGAGAAATTAAATCTAATAAACGGCCAGGAGTTGCTACTAAAACATCAACTCCCTGCATTCCAATCATCTGAGGATTAATTGAAACACCGCCATAAACAGCCATCGTCTTAATTCGTTTTGGAAGATTACTTCCTAATGCTTTAAAAACATCATTTACCTGAATGGCAAGTTCTCGAGTTGGTACAAGAATCAAAGCACTAATGTGGCGATTCTTTACCTTCATTGGTTGTTGGAACAACTCAAGAATAGGCAAAGCAAAACTTGCTGTTTTACCCGAACCAGTTTGAGCAATGCCAAGAATGTCTTTTCCCTCCAAAATTGCCGGAATTGCTTCCTTTTGAATTGGATAAGGTGCTGAATAATTTTGTTGAACTAACGCAGATAATAAGGCATCTGATAATCCTAAAGACGAAAAAGACATGAATTTTTGATTTAATATTCAAAGGTAATCATTCTAAAATTCAAAAATTGGTGTTTTTTAATAATTGATTCATTATTACTATGCTCAATTCGTGAAACTCTCACTATATTTGCATTCAAAATTATTGCAATGTCTGAAAATTCACGTATATCTACAGAAAAAGCTCCAAAACCTTTGGGACTTTATCCACACGCTAGAAAAGTTGGAAATTTATTATTCTTATCAGGTGTAGGACCAAGAACA
>CALPRR020000209.1 GCA_943326025.2 Candidatus Kuenenia stuttgartensis
ATTGTCACAATAACAGATGATTTCATGATGGAATTGTATCGAGCTGAATATAAATGGGTTGATGTTAGAACGAAATTGTGGGCGAAGCAAAAGGAACAAGAAACAGGAATTGATGCTCAAATTTGGGTAGGCGCTAATTATTTTACGCAATCAGTATATTATAAACAGCTGTATGCTCCGATGTTTCATCGAAATGATACCTTATTTATTTTTGATTACTATAAAGATTTGATGTATCGATTTAATAACGAAGGTAAAATAATTGATAGTATTTCGATTTATCATCATTATTTCCCAAAACAAACAGGATGGAAAAAACACTTAATTCAAGATCGAGTAACAGGTCAAATTTATGCCTTATATGATATCGATGGTTATTTTTCTATCAGACGCATCAATCCAAATTCAGGTGAATTAATGGAATCAATTCCTTTGAAATATCGATACGTTGATAAAATTGAAATCTATGATAATGCTCTTTATTACATTTATCGACCATTTGAATCAGTGCAAAAAAAGTATTTATACAAAGAAAAAATTCCAATTCAACTTTCAAAAGCGAAAGTTCTCAATGGAGATTTAATTCAAGATTAAGACATAAAAAAATCCCGTTCAAACTATTGAACGGGATTTTTTTTATGTCTAATACTTTTGATTAATAGTAAATAGCTCTTCTTACTTTAGCAACATGTTTCGCCAAACGAATAACTTGTTTTGTATAACCAAATTCGTTATCATACCATGCGTATAAAACAACGTTTTCACCATCTTGAGAAACGATAGTTGCTTTAGAATCGTAAACTGAACAACAAGTGTTTCCAATTATATCAGAAGAAACTAATTCAGGATCGAAAGAATAATAAATTTGATTTACTAAATCACCATTTAATGCTGCATGTTTAACAATTGCATTGATTTCTTCTACTGAAGTTTTCTTTTCTAATTGTAAACTTAAAATTGCCAATGAACCATTTGGAGTTGGTACACGTACAGCATTTGCAGTTAATTTATCTTTTAAATGAGGAATAACTTTCGTTACTGCAGCACCTGCTCCAGTTGAAGTAATTACCATATTGATAGCAGCTGAACGACCTCTACGAGATGATTTGTGCATGTTATCTAATAAGTTTTGGTCATTTGTGTATGCGTGAACTGTTTCAATGTGACCTTTAATAACACCTAATTTATCGTTAACAACTTTTAATATTGGTGAGATTGCATTTGTTGTACAAGATGCAGCTGAGAAAATATTTTCGTTTTCCACATCTATTTCACCTTGATTAATTCCGTAAACGATGTTTGGAATTTCTTTTCCTGGAGCAGTTAAGATAACTTTAGAAACTCCTTTTGCTTGTAAGTGACGAGATAAAGCTTCACGGTTTGTGAAAACTCCAGTATTGTCAATTACTAATGCATTGTTGATTCCATAAGCTGTGTAATCTATATCTTCTGGGTTTTTAGCGTCAATTAACATAACTACTTGACCGTTGATAACGATTGTTTTGTTAGCTAAATCTTCTTGAACAGTTCCTTTGAAAGCACCGTGAACTGAATCATTTTTTAATAATGCAGCTCTTTTGATAATTTCTGCATCAGAATTTCCACGAGTTACGATTGCTCTTAAACGTAATTGTTGACCTTTACCAGCTTGTTTGATTAACTCACGAGCTGCTAAACGACCGATACGACCAAAACCATATAATACAACATCTCTTGGCTCTAAGCTATCACTTGCAGAACTTCCAATGTTTTCTAATTTACCTAATAGGAAATTTGCTTTTGAAGAATGATTATCTTTTTCAACCAACCACTCACTTGCTAATTTACCGATATCGATTTTTGCAGGAGCGAAATTTAAATTTAAAATTTCTTCAGCCAATTCAGATGTAGTGAAAACATCGATTGGTTTGTTAACTACTTCACGTGCATATTCGTGTAAATTTAAAATTTCTGAAATAGTAATATCAGTTAAATGATTACGGAATAATACTAATTCAATTCCTTTGTCATATAAAAGTTCTCCTACTTTACTAGAAAGTTTAACTGCAGCACGTTCTCTTTCAACGTGAGATTTTAAAACTGTTTCGTAACCTAAATCAGTTGCCATTTTGTTTTTTTTGATGTTAATATATTGCGATAATTAAAAAAGAATAAAGCAAAAAAGGCTGTCAACTCGCGTCGACAGCCTTTTTATTATCCTAAATAAGCTTTCAGTAATTTGTTTCGAGATGTGTGTCTCAATCTTCGGATAGCTTTTTCCTTGATTTGTCTTACACGCTCTCTTGTTAAATTGAATTTCGCTCCGATTTCCTCTAACGTTAATCCGTGATTCATTCCGATTCCGAAGAATAAACGAATGATCTCTCTTTCTTTATCTGTTAAAGTACTTAATGAACGTTCAATTTCTCTTTGTAAAGATTCAGCCATTAATACATGATCCGCTTTTGGAGAATCTGTATTTGCCATTACATCCATTAATGTTCCACCGTCTTCTGCTGAAGATAAAGGTGCATCCATTGATACGTGACGACCAGAAACGCTTAAACTTTCTTTAATTTTGTCTTCTGGAACTTCTAAAGCTTCAGCCAACTCTTCAGCTGATGGTGGTCTTTCGAATTCTTGTTCCAATCTTGAAAACGCTTTGTTGATCTTATTTAAAGAACCAACCTGATTTAAAGGTAAACGAACGATACGAGCTTGCTCAGCTAAAGCTTGTAAGATAGATTGACGAATCCACCAAACTGCATAAGAAATAAATTTGAATCCACGAGTTTCATCAAACTTTTGAGCAGCTTTAATTAATCCTAAATTTCCTTCATTTATTAAATCCGGAAGTGTTAAACCTTGATTCTGATATTGTTTAGCAACAGAAACCACGAAACGTAAATTTGCTCTAGTTAATTTCTCTAAAGCTTTTTGATCACCGTTCCTGATCTTTCTTGCCAGCTCAACTTCTTCCTCTGCAGTTATTAACTCCTCTTTACCAATATCTTGTAAGTACTTGTCAAGTGATTGACTCTCACGATTAGTAATCGACTTCGTAATTTTAAGCTGTCTCATTCTCTTCTTGTCCTCCTGTTTTTAATATATAATTGGAAAATCGATACAAAGTTACGATGAAAATACAGTGTAATCCAAATAAATTTTACATAATTTTTAATATTTGCTTGATATCAAAAACCATGCCTTTAGCAAAATTACAGCCCAAATCCTTTAAACTCACGCATTCCACTCTGTGTAATAATTTCTAACAAAATCCCTCTATTTCCCTGATTGTTCAATTTTGTAGTTAATTGTTCAATCGTTTCAATGACCTCATTGTTTACTTTTACAATTACATCTCCTTCTTGCAGTCCAATTGATTTTAATTTCCCTGCTCCAAGTGTTTGTATTTTTACACCAGTACTAATGTTTAATTCTTTTTTGTCTTTACTCGATAAATCAATAAAAGTTGCACCTAACGCCATGTTTTTTTGAACTTCCGTCTTAGAAACTAATTTTGCTTCGCCTTCAGCATTTCGTAATACGATTTCCACGATTGATTCATCACCATCTTTTTCTCGAACAGTAACTGAAACTTTATCGCCAGGTCTTCTTTTTCCAATTTCTTCTTGCAAAGCTGCAACTGAATTAACTTCTTTAGATCCGATTTTTAGAATAACAGATCCATCTTTAATACCTGCTTTATCGCAACTTCCATCTTCTGTGACTTTAGAAATGAAAACTCCTTTTAAGTTTGGAAGACTGTTTTTCTCTTTGATTTCTTGATTAATATCTGCTATTTGAACTCCTAAGAATGCACGTTGAACAATTCCATAG
>CALPRR020000210.1 GCA_943326025.2 Candidatus Kuenenia stuttgartensis
ATTAACAGAATTCTATTGAATAATTTTTACAAAATATTAATTACAAGATGAACCAAAAGCAGGTGCGAAAATTAAGAAATCAGATACATTCGTAACTCCATCACCATTAATGTCTGTTGGACAAGATACTAGACCTTTAGTTGCTCCTAAGATTTGAGAATAAGACCAATCAGATAACCAATTGTCACCTGTTGAAGCAAATGCACCTCTATAATTTGCAGCTCTAAAGAAACCATCAGCAGGAGCTACTGGACAACCTGCAACAGATAATGCTGGATTTGGAACTGGATCATTTTTCGCAGTGAATACATTCGTTGTGTTGTCAACTGCAAATGAATAATCAAAACCAGGTAATGTATTTCCAGTTACAATTGTATTTAAATCTGTAGTTGTAAATTGAGTATTATCAGCTGCAACAACATTTCCTGCAGAAGAACCAACAGTTAATGGATTTGTACATCCAACAAATGTATTACATTTCACTTTTAAAATTTCAGATCCATTTCCAAGTGAATTTGACCAGTTATGGTAAGCTTCTGAAGTTCCTGTTCTAGTTCCTAAAGATTTTACCAAGTTTAGACCATTTTTAAAGTTAGCGAATACAGAATTA
Organism: Candidatus Kuenenia stuttgartensis; assembly: GCA_943326025.2. GTDB lineage: Bacteria > Bacteroidota > Bacteroidia > Flavobacteriales_D > Crocinitomicaceae > CAIUKX01. The sequence continues at coordinate 611 of CALPRR020000210.1, forward strand.
TAGATTTCACCTCCAGTTAATTCTTTTGCATTGATTGCAGCAATTGATGAATTATCTGAAGTAGTTGCTGTTTTTTCATTTCCTAAAATAGTAGCGTTGTAAATTACAGGTGTAGATTTTAATGCAGCATTAGTTTTTTGGTCATCAGAATCTGATTCAAATCCATTATCAGAATCAACACTTGCAGTATTATCAGTTTTCATTCCAAATAAGAATTGAGCTTTACCAGTCCAACCTAAATCCCAGTCAAACATATCATCGTTTCCGAATAATGTAGTGATATATTTTAAGTTAACAGTACCTCCGTAAATTTCAATATTATCATCAGCACAAGAAACAATTTCTACATGTTCGATAGTTGTTCCTCTTCCTACTGAACCTAAAGATAATGCATTTAACTCTGCACCAACAGCTAAAATTGCTCCAGAATATCTAATTGAAACATATTTTAGGATTCCTGAATTGTCATTATCATTGAATGATTCTCCACCTGTCAAGTTTGCTCCGTATTGGTCTTGTACACCTGTACTAGCAAATCCTTCCATAGTTCCCAAACCATCTGCAACAGCTAATTTACCAGCTCCACCTGCAACGAATGGACCGTTTCCTGATAAAGTTAAATTATTAGTTGCTTTACCTAATATAACAAGACCTCCCCATTGTCCTTTGTTAGCTATTGGGTATGCACCATTTAGATTATCATTTTCAGCTGTGAAAACGATTTGGCAGTCAGCAGAACCTTCTGCCATAATTTTACCACCTCTCTCAATAACAAGTGCATTTGCATTTTCTGGAGCAGCATCATATCTACCTTTGATTACCGTTCCAGGATTAATAGTTAATGTTTGTCCTGAAGGAATGTATATTTTTTTATCTAAAATGTATATTGTATCACATGATAAAGTAGCACCTTTAGACAATTCACCACCCGGTACAGTAGTTTTAGTTACACCACCGATTGTATATGTTGTAGGAGTTAACGCTGTAAAACCATTTATAGTTGACATTAATTTTGTTGGTCTAGATGCAACAGGACGGCATCCACATTCTGACCCTAAACTTGTTTGTCCAAAACTAGGAACAACCGCTGCAACCGCTAAAGAAACAGAAGCAACTAACTTAGTAAAGTGTTTTTTTGTTTTCATTTTTTCTTTTTATTTTATTAAATAATGATATTAAGTGTAATCACCTAATTTTTCGATACAAATATCGCTCAGAGAAAAAGGAAAAATGGAAAATTTATATTATGAATGAAATATGTTTATTCGTGAGTATTATTTCCTAATTATTATCAGTACTTAAACTTTAGTTCATGTTACATAATAATGTTTAAATAAAATTAATATGATAAAGAATAGATGTATTTAGTCGATGAAAAGTTTAATTTGTTCAATAGAAACATATTAATTTTCGATATGGAGGTTAAGAAATAATTAATTAATATAGATGTTTATTTAGTATATGCTAAAGCTTTATTATAGTATTTCAAATAATTGAATTCATCATTTTTGAATTGATAAACAGTTGCAATTAAAAAATTAATCTGTGCGTCATTCGGTTGAAGTTCATCAGCCTTCATGAAATTTTCTAGTGCTAAATCATATTTTTTTAACGTACCATAAGATAAACCCAAATTCATCCATGTTAATGAATTATTTGGACTAATCTTAACTTGTTTTAAATAAAAATGAATTGCTTTTTTATAATCACCTTTTGCAAAATATACATCACCAATATTTGAAATTAAATTAGGATTCAGGACTAAAGCCTTTTTTAAATAAAATTCTGATGAATCATATTCTTTTAATTTTAAATATCCAATTCCAATTGATTCAAAAACTTCTGCCGACTGATTAGGGTATATATAAACACTCCTTTTCAATTCATTTACACTTCTTAAGTAATAGTTTCTCTTTAAAGTGGAATCAGTTTCATTGAATGCAACTGTTCGAATTAATTCATTTCCATAAAAAGAGTGAGCTCTTGAATTATTTGGCATTTTGATTAAATCATTTGAAAAAAGTGTGATATTATCTTTCCAATCTTTATTTCGTTCAATTGTTCGAAATGAATAAAATAGAATTAGTGGAATCAAAAAAGCAAATAATTTTATATTACTGTTAAAAAAGTTTGAAATACTTCTATATTTTTCAAAAGATAATTTCTTTTTTGTAATTTTCAGTAATAAAATGACAATTATAAAAGCAAATCCAAGGGAAGCAAAATACAAAAAACGATCAGCCATAGCTACTCCAATAGTAAAGATAAAATTGCTAAATAATGACATTGTAATAATGAAAATTAATATTCCAAATGCAATTAAATCTTTCTTTAAAATTTTAATAAAACAAAATATAGATGTAAAAATCAAAAATAACAACGTTAAAATAACTTTAATGTCTGAAAAATTTACAATTTTAATTTGACCATAAGAACGATCGTATAAAAGATTTTTGGGATAGATTAGTAATAAAATATAATCTCCCATTATTTTAATTTCAGTCGCAATACGATTTGCAATATTATTAGTTGATAATAATAAATTTTCTAAAGGAGTTACTATATATGTTGAATCATTTTCTGATAAAACAATATTTCGAATAATCAAGAAAACGATTACTGGAATTAAAAGAAAAACAAATGGTAAAATATTTTTTTTTAATGACTGACTAATAAATAGATAGCAAGTAATAGGCAATAAAACAATCATTGTAATAGCAGTTTCTTTAGCAAGCAAAGCGCCAAAAAAAAGAAAACTTACAACTATCAAATGATAAATTTTATTTTTTTCAAAATATTTTATCAAATAGTAAAGACTCGCTATTGTAAGTAAAAAACCTAATAATTCATCCCTACTTTTAATATTTGCAACCACTTCTGAATGAACGGGATGTGAAATAAACAAAAGTGAAATCAAAAATGGCACAACAAGATTATAATCTTTTAATAATTTAGAAAGAGTAATAAATAACAACCAGCCAGTAAAAACATAAAAGATTACGTTTATCCAATGGCTTAAGTGCGGATTATTTGGCGAAAGTTGCCATTCTACAGCGAACATTGCTACCGAAAGTGGTCTATATATTCCATCATCTATTAAATAATATCCAACTCTATAATGATTTTGAAATATTGTTGATATTCCTTTTAAACCTTTAGTAGTTATAGTATTTTCAGAAATTAAAGAAAAGTCATCTAA
>CALPRR020000211.1 GCA_943326025.2 Candidatus Kuenenia stuttgartensis
AAGATTGCTGAAATCTATTTGAAACGACTAACTGTAAAACATCTCCTCGCATACAAGAAGATTTTGCTTCCGTCACGACACGAGCGAATTCATCATCCGTAAAATCTGATTTTTCATTTCCTATTGTTTCAAATGGCAATTCAGTAAATGGTTTACGTTGAAGTAAATGAGTTATCTCAATTGCTTTCAACTCTTCTGAATCAAAACTATTTGAGATGACATAACCATTTGAAGTAAAATGATCTATGACAATTATTTGCTCAAAAACAAACAAGTGAATATCAGGAATTTCTAGATCGCTTTTTGCTTTTTCAATATGTTTTTCAGTCAACAAAGCAAATTCAAATCCAAATCTTCCAAAGAAACCATTGCCTTCAATTTCAGGATTATTGAATTTAAATCGCTCTAATATTTGCTGAATTTGAGGAACTGAATCTTGATTTTGATTCAATATTTCTACTGAACGAACTCCATCAACATCAATTGAAACTACTTGGTTTTCAACTATTAACTCAATAATCGGATTGACTCCAATAAAAGATTTACTGTTGCTTCTAGACTGATATTCATTGCTTTCCAATAAGCATGTCTTACGATAATGGTTTCTTAAAGAAAGATAAATTTCCACCGGAGTGTATACATCCGCATTGAATGGAGTAATTTTTGAAAAAATCATAATAAAAATAAAAAGGAAGTGAAAAAAAAAAACGGCTTGTCGTGTGACAAGCCGTTTAAAAATATTTATAAAGAATTACAAATTAACGCCACGCACACCAACTGTTAGTTGAGCGCCACCAAAAATTTGTATTTATATATTTCGTTTTCATCTGCGACAAAGTTTTAGAAATTATTTTCATAAAACAAAATTTAATTTCATTTTTTTTCATTTATCTTTGTACCAACAAATTGAGACAATGAATTTTTCGAAACAAAATTTTTGGTGGTGGTTTAAAACTCGCTGAGTGCGTTCGGAAAATGCTATATATAGATTTGAACCCGTTTCGTACTTTGAGTTGAAACGGGTTTTTTATTTTTAAAATATTATGATGAATTTACAAGAAACTATAAAAAATACTGATCGTCCTTTTTTGATAACAGGGCCATGTAGTGCTGAAACTCCAGATCAGTTAATCGGAGTTTGTAAAGAAATTGCACAAAATGGTAATGCAAATATTTTAAGAGCAGGAATTTGGAAACCAAGAACACGACCTGATTCTTTCGAAGGAGTTGGTGAAGAAGCATTAAAATGGTTGGTGGATGCTGGTAAAGAAACTGAACTTCCTATTTCTACGGAAGTTGCCAATAAAATCCATGTTGAACAAGCTCTAAAAGCTGGAATTGATGTACTTTGGATTGGTGCACGAACAACAGTCAATCCATTTGCTGTTCAAGAAATTGCAGATGCATTACAAGGGACAAAAATTCCTGTTTTAATTAAAAATCCTGTCAATCCTGATTTAGAATTATGGATTGGTGCTTTCGAGCGTTTTGAGAAAGCTGGAATCACTGATTTAGCAGCAATTCATAGAGGATTTTCCATTTATAAACACCCCAAATATAGAAACGTACCAACTTGGGAAATAGCAATTGGATTGAGAGAACGATTACCAAATCTTCCTATTATTTGCGATCCAAGTCACATCACTGGAAATAGAAATTTATTGTTGGAAGTATCGCAAAAAGCATTGGATTTAAATTTTGATGGATTGATGATTGAAACACATCCAAATCCAGATAAAGCTTGGTCAGATGCAGCCCAACAAGTTACTCCAGATCATTTAAAATCAATCATTGATAATTTGATTTTACGTTCAAATGATATTAGTTCATGCGATACAGATTTTCTATCTGACATAAGAGAGAAAATTAACAATTTAGATGATCGTTTATTCGATTTATTTTCAGCTAGAATGGTTTTAAGTGAAGAAGTTGGAAAATTTAAACGTGAAAACAACATCATGATTCTTCAACAAGAACATTGGGCAAAAATAATCAATCATCGATTAGACAAATCAGATGATTACAAGCTTTCAAAAATGTTTATTCGCCAAATGATGGATGCAATGCATCAAGAATCGATTAGACATCAGACAAAAGTGATGAATTCTAAATAGTTTAATAAATTTTAGAGGTTAGATAATAGATTTTAGACTTCTCTCCTTGAGGAGAGCAAATATATTTGCGAAGACTAAACGACAGTGCAAGAATGATTGAGGGAGGTGACATTTAGAATTTTAAGCATTAGATTTTAAATAATTTCAAATTGAAAAATTTACGTTATCATCCCCCTCACTCCCCCTTCGAAGGGGGAAGTAAAAACAGAGAAAAATGAATATTACAATTAAACCAGGAAAGAGAAAAGGGATTATTCAAATTCCCGCTTCAAAAAGCGATTCGCAACGAGCTATATTAGCTGCAGGATTGGCAAAAGGAGAAAGTTTACTTAAAAATGTAGGTGATAGTCATGATGAATTGGCTATGCTCAAAACGATTGAATCTTTAGGAGCAACAATTGTTTCAAATAATGATAATTCATTGACAATTAAAGGAATTCAAAACTTCCCTGCTAATGCTGTAATTAATGTAGGCGAAAGTGGTTTAGGATGTCGTTTAATAACTTCAGTTGCAGCAGCTAACAATGGTGAATATTCTATTATTGGTAAAGGTTCTATTTTAAAAAGACCAATGCCTTTTTTCGAAGAAGTTTTAACTCAAATTGGAGCCGAAGTTCAATCTAATAATGGCTATTTACCTTTAAAAATAAAAGGCCCCGTAACTGGTGGCACTGTTTCTTTCAAAGGAAATGATAGTTCTCAATATTTATCTGGATTATTAATGGGATTACCTTTAACAAAAGAAGATACCTATGTTAATGTTCAAGAATTAAATAGTCTTCCTTATGTCAAAATGACACTTCATACTTTGGAACAATTCGGAATTTTTATTCAACATCAAAATTTTGAGAATTTCATCATCGGTGGAAAACAGAAATACATTTCATGTAATTATACAATTGAAAGTGATTGGAGCTCTGCTAGTTATTGGTTAGTTGCTTCAGCATTAGGAATGGAAATACAAATAAAAGGATTAACCTTAGCTAGTTACCAAGCTGACAAAGCACTTTTAAAAGCATTTGAAGCAGCTAATTGTTCTATTGAATACCATGAAAAAACATTCAATATCAATGGTGAAAATCGTAAGCCTTTCATATTTGACGCAACAAATTGTCCTGATTTATTCCCTGCCTTAGTAACATTTGCTGCTTTAACAGAAGGAAAATCTGAAATAAAAGGAGTTAATCGTTTAGAACATAAAGAAAGTAATCGTGGTATTGTTTTAAAAGAAGAATTTGAAAAATTAGGTGTAAATATAGTACTAGATGGAGATATTATGCATGTTTATGGAAAAACAACGATTGAAGGCGGTAAAACAAAATCACACAATGATCATCGAATTGCAATGTGCTTAGCAATAGCTGCTTTTTTCGCAGAAGATGAAATTGAAATTGAAGAATCAGAGGCTGTAAATAAAAGTTATCCTCATTTCTGGGAACATCTAGAAATTTTAGATTTTGAATGATGAATTTTGGACTTTGACATCACTCAATCCGCTATAATTTTAAAAAAATTCTATTCACTCATGACTGATACCTGTGTATCGTCCTAAAAAAAAGTAGACACTAAAATAAATATATTTTATGAATAAGTGTCAAATAGTACGTTACAGTGAAAGTTTTAAATTACAAGTAATAAAAGAGTATTCAGAGAGTAATTTAACGATTAGTCAGATTAAAGAAAAATA
>CALPRR020000212.1 GCA_943326025.2 Candidatus Kuenenia stuttgartensis
AATAAAACCTAATCCAACTAATATGAATGATTCTTTAAGTATTCCAGAAGTCCAGAATAATAAGCTTGGTATTACAAGGAGTATAATAAATACAATGTTTAGCTTTATTTTAGTGTAATTAAAAAATGCTTCAGTTAGTTTTTTTAAACCAATTAATGTTAGAAAATTGAAAAGTAAAACATGTATAAAAGGATTGTTAAACGAGATGAAATGTATTAGGCTATGAACTCTTATTACATTTCGAGTTTCATTAATTATTGAATATTCACCAGCTTTCCAAATGAATGCATCTTCAAAATAAGCTGAATTCATGTAGAAATAATCTTTAATACCAAACAAAAGTTTAAAGTAATCAGACGGTGATTTATAGTATACATCGTTTAAGAGTTTACTTTCAAAAAGAAATCGATAAACATCTGAAGGTTGGTCAGATTTATAGCCTATATTTAAAAAATAGTAAATAAAAAATATGCCTACTATTGTTTTTAAAGTGAAAGCAAAAATCAGCAAATTGGCAGAAATATATTCAGACCTCAATTTTGTTTTTATGTAAAAAATAAAAAGCAGAAAAATAAAAAGTGTAGAGAAAATTCCCATATTATTTTTTTTCTTTATGAAGAATGAAGATAATAATTAAAATTGCCAATAGACCAGGAAATCGATAACGAACAATTTCACCAGATACGCAAGAAATCAAACCTATTATTGTGAATAGTGTAAGTGTAAAGATAATTATTGATACGATTATACTCATTTCATTATGATTCAATTTTGGTCTTTTTAATATAGTAAATATTAAAAAAATATACAAGAAATATATTTCTAGAATAGAAATGTATTTCATGAAACTTCCATTCTCGTTAGGGTAAGGCCTAAATAATGAATTAGAAATAGCAGAAGGTAAATTTTTAATTAATTGGGGAAACTGATTATTTATGGAAGTTGTTTTGAAATAACTATTTGCACCATTGCTTTTTGATCTAACTCTAAGTATCTCATCAGAAGGATTAATTTCAATAATTCTTGAAGGATATTTATCACTTCTTGCTCGATATAAAGCTTTTGTTTTGGTTTTTATTTCTACAAGGCTATCATTATAAAATCTTAATTTATTAAAATCTTTTTTTTCGAAGTAATACAAACATGTATCTCCTCTTACATGAAGTCCTGGTATAGCTATATTTTTTGAATGACTTTGTTTAATTGAAATGATTGATGTGAATTTATCTTGAATGTTTGTACCGAATAATAATAGAATTATCAATGAACTAAAAATGATTGTGCTAACTAAAATCGATTTTTTCTTCAATAAAATGTAGATGCAATAAAATAATAAAGCTGGAATAATACAAATTAAGATGTAAGGTTTAAATAAGAAAAGTAAAATGCATGATACTAAATAATAAATTATCCTTTTTGAGTTTTTTGTTTGATAAAATAGAGCGTTTATAAAAAGACCAATACCCAATAAAACTAATGTTTCTTTTAAAATTCCAGAACTCCAGAACAATAAACTCGGAAATAAAACGAGGATAAGTAATAGTGAAAATGGTTTTATTGAAGTTATTTTATTTAAACCTTTAAATAATAAGACTAGTCCGATGATTGAAATCAATTCGAAAAATAATAGTATGATTGAATTGAAACCGAAAGAAATAAAATTTAAAATGCTGTGAAAGCGAATCAAATTCCTAGTGTCATTAATTATTTTTAAACCATTAGATCGCCATAAAAAAGCGTTTGTCATGTGTTTTGAAGCCAATAATCGTTGATCTCCTATATTAAAGAGCATTAAGAAATAATCTTTTGGTGATCGATAAAAAACGGCATTTAATTCTTTTCCTTCATTTAAAAATCGTTCAACATCAGAAGGTTGACCTGCTTTAAATCCAAAGTTTAGAAAATAATAAACAAATCCAAATCCAATAAGTGTTTTAAATACAAATACAGAAGGAAAAATCCATTTATTTAATCCTTCAATTTGAAAAAAACGGGATTTGAGAATGATAAAGAATAATCCACAAAAAAGAATCGAAAAATAGATTGATTCAAACATTTTCAGGTTTTTTATTAAATGAAAATTGCTTGATTTTAGCAGGGTCAATTAATAAAATTCCAATAATTACTAAAGCTAATTGAACAGGGAATCGATATCTGAAAATTGCACCTGATATAGGGGTGATCCATCCAATTAGAAGTAACAATATTATTGCAAATAAAATGATGCTTAAGATTGTATTCAACATTTCTTTTGAAAGAGTTCGACGGTAATAAAAGGCAATTAGAAAAAAAGTGAAAACAATTAAAATTTCAATTATTGCAGGATATTTTAACTTGCTATTAGAATCTGTTATAAATGGTCGAAACAATGCATTGATAAATGCTTCAGGTATATTCTTTATTAATTGAGTTGTTGAATTATTAATAGATGAGTAATCAAAGTAACTATTTGCAGGAGGTTCGTTTGATTTAATCTTATAGTAATGTTCATTTGGTTTTAGTGTTACGCTAAATGGTAATTTAATGTAATCATTTGAATAACAAATGGCTTGTGTTGACTTTAATATTTTAGCTGTATGATTTAATTTGTCAATCGAAATGTTTTTTTCTGAATTTTTTTCAATTTGATAAAAACATGAATTGCCTTCTATTATTAAACCGCCTTTTCCAGATAAAGCAAAATTAGTTTGTCTTTTGTATGCGTAGTGAACGATTTGATTAACTGTTTTAGGAATCAATAAAATAATAACTGAAGTTGTCAGAATAATGCATATGATCGATTTGTAATACTTATAGTTAAATATGTATTTATTAAGTAATGAAAAAAGTAAGGCAGGAATAAGGCATAAAAGTAAATAAGGTTTAAAGCCAATCAAAATGATAAAACTTATAAAAAATGGTAGGATTTTACTTTTTATTGGTTCTTTATAAAAAATGACTCTTAATAGTAATCCTATACCTAGTAAAACAATAGGCTCCTTTAATATGCCAGATGTCCAAAAAAGCATACTAGGTATAAACAATAAAAGGATAAAAACAACTAAAGGTTTCACTTTTGAAATTGGACTAATTGCTTTAAATATTTGTTGAATTCCAATAAAGGAAAGGAAACTCATGAAAATGACATGAATAAAAGCTGAGCCGTTAGATATGAAATAAATTAAACTATTTAGTCTAATAACATTTCTGAAATCATTTAAAATAGAAAGTCTTCCTGAATCCCAAAGATGTGTTTCGCTTAAGTATTGTCTGATTTGCTCTTTCTCATTTCCAATGCTAAATAGTAGTTTAAAGTATTCTTTTTCAGATGTAAAGAAAACACCATTCAACACTTTTGCATCATGAAAAAAACGAATTGAATCTGAAGGGATAATATTTTTAGGATAATTGTAAACGTAAACTTGAAGGAAAATAAATCCAATCAAAATTTTAAAAACAAATCCAATAATTGGAATCCAATTAGGTAATGAATTAAATTTTAATGGTTTATAAAACCATAGCACTAATGAAAATGCTAAAATGTAAAATATTGCTAATAGAAAACCCATAAACTTCTCAAAAATAATCAAAAAGTTTGTATTATAAAATGACTAAAATCAAACTCACTATGACTATTTGTCAGTATTCTTCAAATGGCATAGTGATTGAAGAATGTTTATTCATAAATTTTTGAATTAGAAAAAATATGAGAACAGGACAAATTAATGTGCAAACGGAAAATATCTTTCCAATTATTAAAAAATTCTTATACTCAGAT
>CALPRR020000213.1 GCA_943326025.2 Candidatus Kuenenia stuttgartensis
AATGATTATTATAATGCTCTGGTAATATTACTTCTTTCATGAAATCAAAATGAGCAGATTCCCTGTAAAAATCGGTTTTATTTGTGGAAACTAAATCAATCATATTTATGATTTCTGCTTCTCCACATTTACCAGAAAGAATAAATTGACTATATTCTTTATACGAATTCATATTATTTATTCTTAATCTAGGTTTTAATCTAGATTCAAGCATAATTTTTTTTGTAATCGGTAACTTTATTCCATAATTATCATAAATAAATGCAGCCAATTTATGGAAATCAGCATCACTTAGATTTTGTTTACCGCTCTCTAGCATAAAATATATAATTGAAGAATTTGCTATTTACTATTTTTTCGACTTTTATCGAAAGCGTTTAAACGAAAAGAATAACCGCAAGACACAAAATAATCTGGTGATATTTCGTTTAATCCAAAACCAGCAGAAACATCTAATTGATGATTACTATTTAGTAAAAAAGTAACCCCTCCATCCAAACGATTATCTCCACTTGTATTTTCTCTTAAAAAACCATAAGATTCAACAAAACATCCTATGTTGTCAGTTAATGCAAATCCTAAAGAAGCAGTATAAATAGTTGTAGAAACGCTTGAACCATTTTCCCATTCCATACCCAAGTTATAAGAAAAGTTTATTTTATCATTTATTGGGTGACAAAATAAAAATCTGTATCTAGGTACAATTGTAGATGGTCTATAATCTTTAGAAGCAATCCAAGGTAACTCTAAATGAGTAATTAAAGAAATTTGGGGCAACCAACCTTTCGCTTCACTAATTGCAATTTTTGAACCAACTGTAAATTGAGCTAAACCTGATGTTGATGAATTAAAATTTCCAACTTTAAAATTGTCTTTTGCATATTCGGTAATAAGCCTTAATTCAAATCGTTTAGAAAGACCATATTTAGCTAAAACTGTAGGATATAATGAACTTTGAGATGAATAACCATCACCTTTATCGAATTCACTTTGAACTCCAATCTCAAATTGCATCCATTTTTTTGGTGTCAACGCTGGTGCTTCTGTTTGATCAGGTCTATCCGTAACTATATTTTCTGTAAATTGAGGTTGTAACTCTTCATCTTGAGCTAAAGTATTTGTTGTTACTCCTAACAACAAAATTATAATTGATTTTTTTAGTACACTTTTCATTTTTGTTTTCATTTTTTTATACTTTATAATTTTTTGTAATGTTTTATATCTTAAAAAAAACCTATGTAATAATTATATTATTATCACATTTATTCACCTCTGTTTATTTATAATTATATAAAAATTTTGTCTTCAACTTCATTCGTATCTGAAGTAATTGTTTCATTTTTAGACAATAAATAATCCTAATCAAGAACTATAAAAAAAACTATAAATGTCTGCTTTGATTTCAAAAATAATATACAAGCTTGTCAGATGAAATGAATTATTTCATCTGACAATAACTGTATTAAAACTTTTGGTATTCGCTGTCTAAACTGTCATTACTATCTAAATCGATAAACACATTATTTGATTTTGTTGAAGACGATTTACTTTTAGCAGCTGTAACTCTAGGAGTTTCTTGTTTTTTGATTTTTGAACTTGTAAATTGAGACTTAACAGGCGCATTCCCTCCTTCAATTTTAAAGAACGAAACTGCACTTTGCAATTCTTCAGCTTGTGCACTTAACTCTTCAGCTCCAGCAGCCATTTCTTCAGCCGTTGCAGCATTATCTTGTACAACATGATTTAAATTCTGAATTGCATTATTGATTTGCTCAGCTCCAGAACTTTGTTCAATACTTGAAGCTGTAATCTCTTGAACAAGATCTGATGTTTTTTGAATGTTTGGAACTACATCATTTAACATTTGACCTGATTTTTGAGCTACAAATACACTTTTCGCTGAAACTTCATCAATTTCAGTAGCAGCAGCCTGACTTCTTTCTGCTAATTTTCTAACCTCAGCTGCAACCACAGCAAAACCTCTACCATGTTCACCAGCTCTTGCCGCTTCAACTGCAGCATTTAAAGCTAATAAATTTGTTTGTCTAGAAATTTCACCAATGATTGAAATTTTAGAAGCAATCAATTTCATTGAGTTTTCTGTTTCGTTAACAGACTCTTTACTTTCAATAATATCTACTGCAGCAGTAGTTGATATTTTCTCAGTTTGACGTGAGTTACTTGTGTTTTGTTGAATATTTGCTGTCATTTGTTCCATTGAAGATGAAATTTCTTCAACTGAACTTGCTTGGTTCGTAGCACCTTCAGATAATTGTTGCGCTGAATTAGACATTTCAATACTTGCAGAAGCAATGTTATCTGCATTCGCAATTACTTTAGAAATTAAATCGTTTAATACATCTATTGTTTGATTCAATGCATCTCCCATTGCTTTCAACTGACCTCTAGATTGAATTGAATATCTTTGAGTTAAATCTCCTTCAGCTAAACCACTAATAACTCTATTTACTTCTTCAGCTGCTTTTTGCGTTTCAATTTCATTTTCTTTTTGCTCAACTAATACATCGATTGTAGAATTTAAAGCATCACCCATCAATTTCAAATCAGCTTCAGAAATAATTGAATATTTCTGAGTTAAATCTCCATTAGACAAAGCTGATAAAACTCTAGTTACTTCTTTTGCTGCATTTTCAGTTGCAATTTCTATATTCTTTTGTGCAGTTATATCAGTAGCAATTTTAATGATTTTAGTAATTCTACCCATATCATCTTTTACTGAAGTGTAAATTCCTTGCAACCACAATTCTTGACCCGATTTATTATATCTTTTAAATTGTCCTTGCTTAGCTACTCCATTTGCTAAATCCTCCCAAAATCTTTGGTATTCAGAAGAGTTTGCATATTCTTTATCTACAAAAATACGGTGATGTTGGCCAGCAACTTCTTGAACAGAATAGCCCATTGTTGAGGCGAAATTTGAATTGAATGTAAGGATATTTCCTTTTGTATCAAACTCTATAAATGCGTTTGCACTATTAATTGCGCTAACAATTCCATCAGAACTTTGTTTTTCAATCGTTTGTTCTGTATTCTCGTATCTTACACCTATATATTTAACAGGCTTACCATTTGCTCCTAATACAGGTGCGAATACTGCATCAACATAATATGGAGTACCATCTTTTTTCTTGTTCTTTACAATTCCTCGGAAAATTTGTCCTTTACCAATAGTAGACCATAATTCTTTAAATAATTCTTTTGGCATATCTGGGTGACGAACAATATTTTGATTAGAACCAATTAATTCTTCTCTCTTATATTGAGATACTTCACAATGTTTATCATTAACATATGTAATATAACCTTTCAAATCTGTTTCTGAAACAATACATAACTCGTCCATTAAAGAAATTCGAGCATCTATCTCTCTTTGATTTGCTTCTAACAATTCTTTTGAGGCAATTATATTCGACTTCATGTCCAATAGAGATTGACCTAGTTCATCTTTCGAGCTCAATAATTCAAAATTAGAGTTTAAATTTCCTGCGCCAATTTCTTTTGCATAAGCCCCAGCTTTTGCTAGTCCAGCTATCATATTTTCAACTACTTTAAGCAGACCAACATTTTCTTTTCCATTAATTTTAGGAATTGATACAGATAAATTACCTTGTGCTACCTCATCAACATAATTAGAAACTACATTTGGTTCAGCACCTAATATTCTCATCATATTTCCGATGATAAATTGAGCAAAGAAAATCGCAATCAATATACTTATTGAACTAAC
>CALPRR020000214.1 GCA_943326025.2 Candidatus Kuenenia stuttgartensis
ACCGATTCCCATAATTCTAGGTTCAACTCCTGCTATTGCACCTGAAATAATTTTAGCCAAAGGTTTTAAGTTGTGTTTTTCAACTGCTTGACCTGATGCGATTAATAATGCAGCTGCTCCATCATTTAAACCTGATGCATTTCCAGCAGTTACCGTTCCGTCTTTTTTGAAAGCAGGTCTTAAACCTCCTAATGTATCTAATGTTGTTTCCGGACGAGCAAACTCATCTTGTTGGAAAACGATTGGGTCTTTCTTTTTTTGTGGAATTGAAACAGGAATAATTTCTTCAGCGAATCGACCAGACTGAATAGCTTTTGCAGCTTTTTCTTGTGACCAAGCTGAGAATTTATCTTGTGAAGCTCTGTCAATTTTATACATTTCAGCTAAATTTTCAGCTGTACCTCCCATACTATCAACACCATATAATTCTTCCATTTTAGGGTTGATAAAACGCCAACCAAAAGATGAATCATACATTTGAGCATCACGACCGTATGCAGATGAAGTTTTTGAGATAACCCAAGGTCCACGTGTCATATGTTCAACACCACCAGCGATGTAAATATCACCTGCGCCATCTTTAATAGCTCTAGCAGCATTCATTGTAGCAGCCATTCCTGAAGCACACAATCTATTCACAGTTTCACCTCCTAATTGGTAAGGTAAACCAGCTAATAAACTTGACATTCTAGCAACATTTCTGTTGTCTTCTCCTGCTTGATTAGCACACCCCATAATTACATCTTCAATCAATAAAGGATCAAGATTTGGGTGACGATCCATTAATCCTTTTAAGGCTATAGCTCCTAAATCATCTGCTCTAACTGGTGCTAAAGTTCCACCAAAACTTCCAATGGCAGTTCTAACACCATCTACAATATATACTTCTTTTGACATAGTTCAAGTTTTACGGCTTTAAAGGTAATCATTTTGATAAATTAATAACAACTTTAGTTCATAAGATGGAACGATTATTTCTTGTAATTAATTAGATTTTTCCTTTGATTATTTCAGTTTGAGTGGGTTTATTCTTCTAAAAGTAAACTTAATTTATTTTAAAAATTATCATTGTATTGAAGGCTTATAAATCGATACAAAAATAATTAGACATTAACCAATCAAAAAAGTGGCTTAATTATTGACAAGTCATACTTGATAAACTCTGGGTAATATGAATAAAGTTCTTTTGAAATCTATTAACTTTGCAGTTCTTATTATGAAAAAAATGAAAAAAATTGCAGCAATCGGATCGATAGGAATGTTCTTGTTTTTAGCTTGTTCTCAAGGGCAAAATAAAGAATTAACTCCTCCACGAAAGAAAATTGAAATTCCAAAACATTCTATTGAATTTAAACTTTCAGATTATTTAACAGAAAATAAAGACCTAGATGCAGAAGTTGAAAAGGTTTTTGCTTCTCTAGATGATACCGCAATTGTAGCTCAGTTGATTATGCCAGCTGTTGGACGTTTAGGTCAAACAGAAGCGACGATTAAACAACATATTAATGATAGAATTATTGGTGGTGTTTTAATGTTGAATGGAACAAAAGATGGTTTCACTTCATGGATCAAGAATTTTGAGTCAATGAATGATTCAATTGGAAATATTCCATTTTTATATAGCGCTGATGCAGAGCCTAGTTTAGTAAATAGAAAAATCGAAGGTTCAGTTAAAGTGAAAAAAGCAAACGAAATGACTTCTATCGATGAGGTTACAGCTTGTGCAAAAACAATTTCTTCAGATTTAAATGCAATTGGGATTAACTATAATTTTTCACCAGTTGTAGATATGTCCCCTAATACAACGGTTGGATTTAGAAGTTTCGGAAAAGTTCCAGCGAACATTATTCCTTGGTCAAATGCATTTATTCAAGAAACACAAGCGCACAACATTTTGGCAACTGCGAAACATTTTCCTGGTCACGGTTTAGTTTCTGGAGATACACATAAATCGTTACAAATGATTGATGGTGAATTGAAAGAGATTGGAAATTATCCTGAATTAATCAAAAATGGAGTATTGTCAATCATGGTGGCGCACATTGGTGTAAAAAACAATTCAAAATACGACACTAAAGGAATGCCAGCAACAACTTCAGAAATTATTGTAAAAGGATTGTTGAGAGAAGAATATGGTTTCAAAGGATTAATCGTAACAGATGCTATGAATATGGGAGGTGTAGCTTCTATTCCACAAGCAGAAGTGAAAGCGGTGAATGCAGGTTGTGACATCGTATTAATGCCTTTGGATGCTAAAAAAGCACATGCAGATTTGATCAAAAAATACAACGAAGATAAAGAGTTTAAAGCAAAAGTAGATGCTTCAGCAAAACGTATTATTAGAATGAAAATTTGCGTTGGACTTTTGAAAAAATAAGCTTAGTTAATAAAAATAAGAAAGCTTCAATCTACTTAAGATTGGAGCTTTTTTTTGTTTTTCACTGTTCTATTGAAAATAAACATCAAACTATCATCTGTATTTAACTAAATCACTTAACTTTGCAAGCATAATTTTTAAATGTCATGATTAATATTACACTTCCTGACGGAACAGTAAAACAATTTAATGCAGGTGTTACAGCACATGATGTAGCAATGAGCATTTCAGAAGGATTGGCTAGAAACGTACTAGCAGCAAAGGTAAATGGAGTAGTTGTTGATTCAACGAGAACCATTACTGAAGATTCGACCTTACAATTGTTGACCTGGAACGATACGGATGGTAAATCTACGATGTGGCATTCATCAGCGCATTTAATGGCTGAAGCAATTGAATTTTATTATCCAGGAGTTAAATTAGCGATCGGACCTCCAGTTGCTAATGGATTTTACTATGATGTTGATTTTTTAGAAAATACTATTTCTGAAAAAGATTTAGAAAAAATCGAACAGAAAATGAAAGAATTGGCGAAACAAAAAAATAAATTTGTTCGTCAAGAAATTTCAAAAGCAGAAGCGATTGCATATTTCACAGAAAAAGAAGATCCATACAAATTAGAGTTACTTGAGAATTTAGAGGATGGAAACATTACATTCTACACACAAGGTGAATTTACTGATTTATGTCGTGGACCACATATTCCTGATACTGGATTTATCAAAGCAGTAAAATTAACTTCTATTGCAGGTGCTTACTGGAGAGGAGACGAAAAAAACAAACAATTAACTCGTATTTACGGTATTACATTTCCGAAACAAGCAGAATTAACTGAATATTTAGAGAAAGTTGAAGAAGCAAAAAGAAGAGATCACCGTAAATTAGGTAAAGAAATGGATTTATTTGCTTTCTCTCAAAGAGTAGGTCAAGGACTTCCATTGTGGTTGCCAAAAGGTGCTGCATTAAGAGAAAGACTAGAAAATTTCTTGAAAAAAGCACAGAAAAAAGCGGGTTACAGTCAAGTAATTACTCCTCATATCGGAAGTAAAGAATTGTACGTTTGTTCTGGGCATTACGAAAAATATGGTGCTGATTCATTTCAGCCAATCAATACACCGGATGATAACGAAGAGTTCTTGTTAAAACCAATGAACTGTCCTCATCACTGTGAGATTTTCAAAACTAGACCTCGTTCTTATAAAGATTTACCAATTCGTTTTGCGGAATTTGGGACAGTTTATAGATATGAGCAAAGTGGTGAGTTACATGGTTTAACACGTGTAAGATGTTTCACACAAGATGATGCACATATTTTCTGTAGTCAAGATCAAGTAAAAGATGAGTTCAAGAAAGTA